>NZ_SMKP01000458.1:0-588 GCF_004349015.1 Nonomuraea diastatica | reverse complement strand
GCCCAGACCTGGCGCCCTGAGGCCCGAGGAGGTTCAGCCGCCCAGGCCGAACCCTTCCTTTCGTGAGGGCGAGTCAGGAGAGGTCGAACTCCCCCTTGGACGCTCCGTCCAGGAAGGCGCGACCCGATCATCCTGTTCTGGACGATCTGATCCTGGTCGCCTCAGAGCTGGTGACGAATGCCATCGTCCACGTCCCCGCCGCCTCCTGGGTGCGGATGAGTCTCGAACCCACGCTGGAGGGCGTGCGGCGCTATTGGCGTCTGGCCGTCAGGGATCCAGGAAGTTCTCCCACCATCCCCATGCCGCGCACGCCAGAGCTCACAGAGCGGCCGGTAGGGGCCTGCGGGTCGTGGACTCACTCACGGCTGCTGGGGGATGGAGCTGACCAAGGCAGGGGAGTGGGTCGTGTTTGCTGTCCTCCCGCGCTGAAGACCCACGGAGAGGAAAGGAGGTCCCGGCATGCGCGATCCGTATTCCCCCTGGTCATCGTGCTGCTTGTGGACAAGGCATCGCCGTCCCCAGAACGACTTTCGGCTCGTCCGGCCCTTGCCGCCCCCGGCACCCTTGGGGCCCATGACGACCGACAGC
>NZ_SMKP01000457.1:0-592 GCF_004349015.1 Nonomuraea diastatica | reverse complement strand
CGCCTGCGTGAGCGTGGCATCGCGACGGACGTGCGGACGGTGTTCTCGGCTCCGACCGTGGCCGGACTGGCCGAGGCCACCGCCACCGGTCCGGGGGACGCCGTCGTGGTTCCAGTCAATCTGATCGGCGAGGACGCCACGGTGATCACGCCGGACCTGCTGCCGCTGGTCGAGCTGTCTCAGGAGCAGATCGATCGGGTCGTCGCGCAGATCCCCGGCGGGGTCGCGAACGTGCAGGACATCTACACCCTGGCGCCATTGCAGGAGGGGATGCTCTTCCACCATCTGATGTCGCCGGACAGCGACGCTTACGTGTTGTCGAACCTGCTGGCCGTGGATACGCGGGAGCGCCTCGACGGGTTCCTCGCCGCGTTGCAGACGGTGATCGACCGGCACGACGTGCTGCGCACCTCCTTCCACTGGGAGAGCCTTCCCCAGCCCGTCCAGGTTGTGTGGCGTCAGGCGCCGCTGAGCGTGGAACAAGTCGATGCCACTGTTCTGGCGAACCCCGTCCATCGGATGGATATGGGCACCGCCCCGCTCGTGCGGGTGCTGGTCGCGCACGATGTGGAGAACGGTCGGTGGTTGTTGC
>NZ_SMKP01000456.1:0-611 GCF_004349015.1 Nonomuraea diastatica | reverse complement strand
GGCCAGCAGGTCGAGCGTGGGGGCGGGTGTGGTGGTCTCCTGGCTGGTCATGAGTGCTCCGATCTGATGGTTCTGCCTGGTCATCCGCCTTCCCGCCGGCAGGCGGAGGACAGGAAACGTTCGTACAGGGGGAAATAGGCGGCGGCGAGGCCGGGGTCGTGCGGTTGCGGCTCGCGGGGCAGCACGGGGACGTCGCCGAGCGAACCTCCCGCCTGCCCGGCGATGAGAGCGGCGCCCGCGCAGACCGCGTCGTCCGCCCGGACGACCTCCACCGGCACGGGCGAGACCGCCGCCTTCATGCGCATCCAGAGCGGGATCCGCACCTGCCCGCCGAAGACCACGAGCCGCTCGGGAGCGGCGCCGGTCACGGCGGCGAGCTCGGCCACGGTCCAGCGGGTGTGCAGGCACGTACCCTCCATGGCGGCTGCCAGGAGGTCACCGAACCTGTGCTCGGGCCCGATCCCGGACATCGTCACCCGGCGTTCGCGGTCGGGCGCGGGCGCCACCCTGCCGCGCAGGTACGGCTCGGCGATGATTCCCGTCGGCAACCGCACACCGTCCAGCAGTCCGGGCAGGGCGGCGTACCTGTCCCGCCCCGCGCCCATTCCCCC
>NZ_SMKP01000048.1:0-56919 GCF_004349015.1 Nonomuraea diastatica | reverse complement strand
GAGTTCGTCGGCAGCGTCAGATGTGTATAAGAGACAGGACGGGGGCAGGGACTCGCCACCCGGCGACGGGCCGCTCCCACGGCCGCCGCCGAGGCCGTTGTCCTGGCCGGTGTACGGGGCCCGGCGGATCCGCGGGTTCCACGGCTCCTCCTCCGGGTCAGTGCCGAGGTCCAGCGGATGGGACCGTTCCCGCCGTCCCCGCGACGGCCCGTCATCACGCTCTGGAAAGTCTCCCCAGCCCGCCTCGTGCGAGACCTCGGGAGCCGTCCCCCAGCCGCTCTCGCGTCCGGGCTCGGAAGCAGTCCCCCAGCCCGCCTCCTGAACAGGCTCGGGAACAGACCCCCGGTTCCTCTCCGGCGCGGGGTCCGCGGGCTCAGGAGAGCGCTCCGTATCGACGGCGGTGTCCCTGACTCTCGCGAAGGGGTTCCTGCCCCGCCGCGGCCTCCCGTCGCGGTGCGCGCCCCAAACGGGCTTGCCGTCCTCAGGAAAGGTGCGGCCCTCAGGAGAGGTGCGGTCGGGAGGGATGCCGTCCTCAGGAGGAGTACGGTCCTCAGGAGGAGTACGGTCCTCAGGAGGAGTACGGCGATGCCGGGCGCCCGTCTGCGGGGGCCAGACACGGTGATCACCCTCCATGACACCTCCTTGTCCCGCTGTCCTATCACTCCTCGCGACGAGGATCAGGCGATCCGTTGCCGTTGTGACAGGAGAGGCGGAATTCAGCGGGTGCGGCCGGCGAGCACGGCGCCGCTCAGCGCGATGGTGGCCATGAGGATCGAGATGACGACGAACCCGGTGGCGATCTCGGCGGAGGAGTGCCCGATCAGGTTGACCAGCGCGCCGCCGATGCCGATCGCCAGCGCCGAGCCCAGCATGTCGGTCACCGACAGCGACGCCGAGTTGGCCCCCTGCTCGTTGACCGGCGACTGCTTCAACGCCGTGATGCTGACCGTTGTCATGCCGAATCCCATCCCGAAGCCGGCGATGACCCACGCGGGCGCAGCGATCCATCCGCTCACCCCGGGCAGCACGGCCAGCAGGCAGAGCAGGATCGCGACGGCGATGCATCCCATGCCCAGACGGATCCTCAGGTGCGCCTCCCCTTCCTTCCTGCTCTGCAGGTAGGAGCCGGCGGACCAGCCCAGCGCCCCGGTGGTCAGCGCGATGCCCGCGCTCGACAGGTCGAAGCCCTTCACCTCCTGCAACGCCAGCGGGATGAAGGAGTTGACGCCGAAGAAGGAGGCCGAGAAGAAGCCGCGCATCATCACGGTGGTGGGCAGCCCGCGCCCGAACCGCAGCGCCCGGGGAGGCAGCAGCCGGAACAACCCGTACGACAGGGACGCCAGCCCCGCCGCCGTCTCCACGGCTCCCGTGACGGGATGCAGGTGCAGCCGGTCGATGCCGTGCAGCAGCACCCCCGCACCGGCGGCCGCGGCGGTGGCGGCCAGCGTCATGGCCACCGGCCTTGACCTCGGCCCACGGGACGGCGCCTCGTCAGGCGAGGACGGCTGCCGCAGCGCCGGGACGAGCATCACCAGCGCGGGCACCACCAGCGGGATGATCCCGTAGAAGACGAAGCGCCAGCCCCAGTTCTCCGCCACGAATCCGGCCACGGCAGGGCCCACCATGGCGGGCACCACCCAGGCCGCCGAGATGGCCGCGAACGCCTTGGGCCGCGACTCCACGGGATAGACGCGGGCGATCATCACGTACAGCGCCACGATGGTGGCTCCCGCTCCCATCCCCTGCACGGCCCGCGCCACGAGGAACATCACCGCCGACGTCGCAGCCCCGGCCAGCGCCATCCCGACGACGAACAACATCACTCCCGTCATGAACGGAAGGGGGTAGCCGCGCCGGTCCGACCAGAGGCCGGCCACCACGTTGGCGAACAGGCTGGCGATCAGGAAGGCCGAGAAGCTGATCCCGTAGAGGTTGAGCGCGTCGAGTTCATCGGCGATGGCAGGCATGGCGACGCCGACCGACATGCCCTCGAAAGCGACCAGCGTGACCACGAGGAGGATGCCGAGAGTCGCGGTGCGGTAGCGCGGGCCGAAGATCCGCGGCGGCTGGTAGGGAGTTTCGAGTGCCTCTGGTGCTGTCACCAGCACATCGTAGTCAGCGCCGCATCGCCCCAGGCGCCGCCTGCCGGTACGCCGCCCACATCTCGTGCATCCGCTTTGCCTGTCCCTGGGTGAACTCCGACATGCACCGGTCGTGGGCGTAGTCCATGAAGTTGTGCACGGGGTCAAGGCCCGCCTTCGCGCAGGAGTCGGCGCGCTCGGGGCAGCCCTTGGTCGGCTTGGCCTGGGCGGGGGTGTCGTCGATGCCGTCGCCGGGCTCCTTGCAGCCGTTCTCGAAGGTGTGGAACAGCCCGAGCCAGTGGCCGATCTCGTGGACGCCGGTGAAGCCGCGGTTGTAGTTGGTCATCGCGCCCCCGGGCAGGCCGCGCCAGTCGATGACCACGCCGTCGAGCACGGGCGCGTCGGTGTACCAGTAGGGGTAGCTGGCGAAGCCCAGCATGTGCTCGCTGAGCTGGGCGATGTAAAGGTTGAGCGTGCCGGGGCCGCCCTGGTGCAGCACGCTCTTCATGGCCCGCTCGTGACCGACCGGGTCGCCGAACCAGGCGGCGTTCTCCCTGACCGTGATGGCGTCGAGCCGGAACTGCACGCCGGTGTCCACGCCGCCGAAGCGGCCGGCGTACGCGGAGTTGAGCACGTTGATCTGCGCTTCGACCGCCTGGTCGGAGACCTGGCGGTCAGGCCGCGTGATGACGTGCACCACGGTGGGCACGGTGATCTGCGTGGGCGGCGTGACGCCGGCCAGGCGCCGGGCGAGCTCGGACTGCACCTTGGCCACGTCTCCCGGCTGGGGCGAGCGCGGCCCGGGCCCCTCCGGCGCATGACGGCTGCAACCGGCCGCGTGGGCGGCGCCGGCCCGCAGCGGCGGGGCGAACCAGACCGCCAGCAGGCATGCCAACGAGGCGGCCGTCGCACGCCGAGCCATAAATCCTCCACTACGGAATGAGCCGATATGGCTACAGACCGTAGCTGTTTTACGGAGGATTACCGCTCAGCAACACTCACTGCTTGTCGTCGCCCTCGCCGTCACCGGAGGGAAGGCCCTCGTAGATCTCTTTGCACTCCGGGCAAACCGGGTATTTCTTGGGGTCACGGCTGGGCACCCAGATTTTGCCGCACAGGGCGCGGATGGGCGTGCCCGTCACCATGCTCTCGGTGATCTTGTGTTTGTCCGCGTAGTGGGCGAAGCGCTCGTGATCGCCGTCGCCGTGCGAGGTCCGCGGCGTGGTCTCCTGCTCTGGGAGGATCTTCGTGCTGCTCACCCCACAGAGTTTATGCCCGCTCGCGACCGCGTCCTCCACCCAGCGGTACGGCCCCCGCCGCGAAGGCGAGGGCCGCAGCGCGGCGGGGGGCCGGTCAGCCCACCCGGTCAGCCCACATGGACCTGCACGCCCTCGGCCTTGCGCCCGGCCTTGACGAACAACGTCAGCAGGGCGGTCAGCACGGCGATGCCGGTGCTCACCAGGAAGGCGAGATGCATACCGTCCATGAAGGATTGGTGCACGGCGTCGACGATCGGCTGCGGCACCCCGGGAGGCGCAACGCCGAAGGCGGCCGCCTTCTCCAGCCCGGCCATCTGCGCGGGCGGGATCGCCTGCGCGGCGGGGCCGAGGTAGCCGGGCAGCGTGCCGGAGATCTCGGCGGCCATCACGGCGCCCAGGATCGCGGTGCCCAGCGCGCCGCCGACCTGCATGGCCGACTGCTGGACGCCGCCCGCGACACCGCTCAGCTCAAGCGGCGCGTTGCCCACGATGATCTCCGTGGCGCCCACGAAGACCGGCGACATGCCGAAGGCCAGCAGCACGAACGGGATGGCGCTCGCGAGGAACGACGCGTCGATGCTGAGCTGGGACATGAGGAACATGGCGAACGCTGTGATCAGCAGACCGGCCGTCATCGTGATCTTCGGCCCGAGCCTGCCGATCGCCATGCCCGCCAGCGGCGAGGCGACGATCATGCCGGCGCTCATCGGCAACATGCGCAGGCCGGCCTCCAGCGGGGTCAGGCCGTGCACGCCCTGGAAGAAGAAGCCCAGGAAGAACATCGCGCCGAACATCGCGAACGCCACCATCATCATCAGCACGGTGCCGATGGAGATCGAGATGTTCCTGAACAACGACAGCGGGACCAGCGGCTGCCTGCCGATCTTCTGCGCCCTGTTCTGCCAGAAGACGAACGCCGCGATCAGCACCGCGAAGGCACCCAGGAAGGTCAGCGTCGTGCTGTCGCCCCAGCCCCAGTCGGGGGCCTTGATGATCGTCCACACCAGCGAGAACATCGCACCCGACAGCAGCAGCACGCCGAGCCAGTCGATCCGCGCCATCGTCTGCGCGCGGTTGTCCTTGATCAGGAAGACGCCCATGACGATGGCGATGATCCCGACCGGCGCGTTGATGAAGAAGACCGACTCCCAGCTCACGTTCTCGACCAGCACACCGCCCACGATCGGGCCGGCGGCGCTGGACAGGCCGATGATGCCGCCCCAGGCTCCCATCGCCTGGTTGAGCTTCTCCCCCGGGAATGCTCCACGCAGCAGCGCCAGGGCGGCGGGCTGGAGCAGCGCGCCGAAAAGGCCCTGCAGCACCCGCAGGCCGATGAGCGCGCCGACGGGCGAGAGACCGGGAATGATGTCGGCCAGTTCGGCGCTGAGACCGATGCCGACAGACGTGATCGCAAAGCCGGCCACACCGATGAGAAAGACGCGCTTGTGCCCGAACAGGTCGCCGAGCTTGCCCGCGGTGATCAGAAACACCGCCAGCGCCAGCAGATAGCCGCTGGTCACCCACTGCAAATCCGACAGCGAAGCCTTCAGGTCGGCCTGGATGACCGGGTTGGCGATGCCCACCACCGTGCCGTCGAGCATCACCATGATGACGCCCAGGCTGACCGCCAGCAGCACCAGCCACGGATTGCCGCCGACCCCCGTCCGGCCCGGGTCGGGCGACGACGGCGCGTCGACCGCCTTCGCGTTAGCCATGAGTCCCCCTTGAATGACAAATAGCCCCACGTCAGGGCATAGATATCGCAAGCCTCAGTAATCTATGTCAGCCGGTGACTTCTGACAACCGACTTTCAGATGGCGGAGTATGACTTATGGCACACTATGACAGAAAGGTTTCGAGGGAGTGACCGCTGTGGGTCTGCGTGAACGCAAGAAGGAGAAGACGCGCCTGGCGATCCTCGACGCGGCGCTCGACCTGTTCCTCGAACAAGGATACGAGTCGACCACCGTCGAGCAGATCGCGGGGGCCGTCGAGATCTCCCCCCGCACCTTCTTCCGCTACTTCACCAGCAAGGACCACCTGGTGTTGTGGTTCCACGAGCACGGCGAGCAGCTCATGGTGGAGACCCTGCGCTCCCGGCCACAGGACGAGCCGCCGTTCACGGCGCTCATGCACGCGGTGCGAGCGGTGCTGAGCGACATGGAAGACTCAACAGAGGACGAGCACCAGAGGTTCCTCAAACTCCGCCGGATCCTCGACGAGAATCCGCAGCTGATCGGCCAGTCGGTGGCCAGGGGCGCCGGCACCGAGCGCCGCCTCGCGGAGCTGGTCGCCGCCCGCAGGGGGGTCGACGTCGACACCGACCAGCTCTCCCATCTGATCGTCGCGTTCGCCATGTCGGCGATGCGCGTCGGCTTCGAGTGCCCGCGCCGCGACGGTTCGATGCCGGAGATCACCGGCCGCATGACAGAGACGATCGAGCTGGCCGAGCGCTCGCTGCGGCCGGGGTGGGACCTCTGAGGCGCGCGGCCCGGTTCTGGGCTGGTTCAGGGCCCGGTTCGGGGCTCAGTTCAGGGCTCAGTTCAGGGCTCAGTTCAGGGCTCAGTTCAGGGCTCAGTTCAGGGCTCAGTTCAGGGCTCAGTTCAGGGCTCAGTTCAGCGTCGGATCGTCCGGGCAGGTCGCCACGAAGGCCAGCTCGCCGTGCTGGCGCCGCAGCACGTGCCGCCAGAGCGAGCCCGGATCGGCGTAGAAGGTGTCGCCGACCTCGGAGTCGACGACATACCAGGCGCCCTCGGCGATCTCGCTCTCCAGCTGACCCGACGTCCACCCCGCGTACCCCGCGAAGATGCGCATCTGCGCGATCTCCCCCTGCAGGATCTCGGGCGGGGCGTCCAGATCGACCGTCCCCAGCCGCGAGACGGCCGGGGTGCCGGCGTGCAGCCTGCGCCAGCCGAGCGGCTCCTCACCACTCGGTACCGCAGCCAGCGCGAGCGCGCTGTCGGTCTGCACGGGCCCGCCCTCGAAGAGCACCGGAGGCCCCGTCACCAGCGGATCCCACACGGGCAGCACCTGCGTCACCGAGATGTCGCTCGGCCTGTTGAGCACCACGCCCAGAGTGCCCCCGTCGTGGTCGTGTTCGAGGATCAGCACGACGCTACGCCGGAAGTTGGGGTCGTCGAGGAGCGGCGTCGCCACCAACAACCCGCCGACGTAGATCGCCTCCGCCATACATCCATCATGGCGTGTATCCGGGGGCGTGCGCTCCCCTCGTAAGCCGATGTTACTTTTCGTGGCTACTTGGGCACCTTACGTAGCAAAGATCACACTCCGGGGGGAGCGCATGCGTATCGGTACTCGTGTCGTCCTGGCCACGTTGCCCATGACCGTGGCCCTGCTCCTCCCGGCCACCGCCTGGGCCTGGCCGCGGCTGGATCCGGGAGACCCGTTCACAATGACGGTCGACGACGTGGCATGCCGCTCCGGCCGGGCGACCGTCACGCTCCGCAACGTGACCCGCCAGCTCGCACGGTACGACCTGCGGGCCGACGGCAGGACCGTGGCGAGCGGCTCGATCCCGGCGCGCAAGACGATCGTCAAGCACGTCCGGGTGGGGAAGGGCAGCCGCGCCGAGATCGAGGCGTACTCGGTTGCCGAGCACCACCCCGACACGCTGATCGACTCGACCGACATCGAGAACGACTGCCCCTGGGGCCACCACCTCGACCGCCTCCCCTTCACAGGTCCGCCCGTGGACCTCATGGCCAAGCTGGCCACGGCCGGCGGTCTGGTGATCATGGGAGGCGTTCTGTGGTGGTACGGCTCGATCTGGCCGCGCTCGGCTCCGTGAGCCCGGACGGCGCCCCGTGAGCCCGGACGGCCCCCGTGAGCCCGGACGGCCCCCGTGAGCCCGGACGGCCCCCGTCAAGGGTCCGGGACGAACGCGCCGGCCCGGGCGGCGGCCAGCCCGCGCGACACCGACCGCTCGGCGTCCCCCCGCGTCACCGGCTCCCTCGTGACCACCAGGCGGTAGTAGAGCGGGGCCGAGATCGCCCTGATCAACTCACCGCCGTCGGTCCCCTCGGGCAGCTCTCCCCGTTTGACGGCCAGGTCCACGACTGTGGCCCACTCGTCGATGCGGCGGGTGAAGAAGACCCGCAGCGCGTCGGCGGCCTCCTCGTCGCAGGTCCCCGCGGCGATCACCGCCTGCAGCGTGGCGCCGAGCCGCCCGTCGGTGACCGCCTCCCAGACGGACACGGCGTTGGCCAGCAGGTCACGCTCGACGTCGCCCGTGTCGGCGTGCGGCGACGACTGGTTGGCCAGCTCTTTCATGAGGTCGGCCACCAGGCCGGGGGTGCTCCCCCAGCGCCGGTAGACCGTGGTCTTGCCGACGCCGGCCCTGGCCGCCACCTGATCCATGGTCAGGCCGTGGAAGCCGTACTCGACCAGGATGTCCTGGGTGGCCTCGAGTACGGCGGCGCGTACCCTCGCGGTGCGCCCCCCCGGCCGCACGGTTCCCGCCAGACGGGAAGCTTGTTCCATCTAGACTCCTCACCGTATACCGGCATGCCCGCCTAACGGGACTCCCATCCCGTTAGTAGCGCACGTTCTTACGGCCCCGGCCTTTACGACCCGCGGCGGACCAGGTGCCCCTGCTCGTGGACAGGGCCGGCCTGGTCAGGCGGCGCAGGCATCTCCTTGTCGGCATGGCGTGCTCGGGCTCTCCTCATTCACGGGAGGGCTGGCGACCTCGCCGGGGGTTGTGCTCGTGGCAGGTGACCCGGGGACTCGCCGCCGCCATCGCACGCCCGCCGGGCTCTTCCTGCTGACCATGTCGTTGCTGAGGGGGCATTCCGGGGTCGGGCGCGGAGCTGAACGGGGCGTCGTGGTCTACCGGGTTCACCGCTGGCGACATTCTAGGCTGACTCCCACCTGCCGCGCTGCTGGTGGGGTGGCACTTTTCCGCGATCCGCGCACCCGTCGACCGCTGCGCCACCACCGTTCGGCAATATCGAACTCGTCTGCACTAGGGTGCGAGGTGTGGGAGAGACGATTCAATCGGTCGAGCGGGCGGCCGCGATCCTGCGGCTGCTCGCCTCCGGCCCGCGCCAGCTCGGCGTGGCCGAGCTGGCCAAGGCGCTGGGCCTGCCCAAGGGGACGCTGCACGGCATCCTGCGCACGCTGGTCCGCGTGGGGTTCGTCGAGCAGGACCAGGCGTCGGGGAAATACCGCCTCGGCGCCACGCTGCTCCACCTCGGCAGCAGCTACCTCGACGTCAACGAGCTGCGCACCCGCTCGATCAACTGGGCCGACGCCCTGGCGGGGCGCAGCAGGGAGAGCGCCTGGATCGGCACCCTGCACGAGGGGCACGTGCTGGTGATCCACCACGTGTTCAGGCCGGACGACAGCATGCAGACCCTCCAGGTCGGCACCTACCTGCCGACGCATGCCAGCGCCCTCGGCAAGGTCCTGCTCGCCCACGACCCCTACGGCGAGACGCCGGCCGCGCCGCTGCGGGCGCACACGAAGGCCACGCTCATCGACCCCAAGGCGCTGGAGGCCGAGCTCGACCAGGTCAGGACCCGCGGCTGGGCGGCCGAGACGGAGGAGCTGACGGAGGGCGAGGTGGCCATCGCCGCGCCCATCAAGGACGCGCGCGGCATCGTGGTCGGCGCCATCGGCATCCGGGGCGCGGTCGAGCGGCTGGCCCCGGACGAAGGCCTGCGCATGGAGTACGTCTCGTACGTGCGCGACGCCGCCCGCGCGATCACGCGCGCGCTCGCCCGCTGACTTGTCCACCCCCACGACGACCCCATACCATTCTCACATCGTTCGACATTGTCGAACCCTGATCCAAGCGAGGAAGCTCGTGCCTCGACCGCACTACGTCGCAGCCATCGACCAGGGCACCACGTCCAGCCGGTGCATCGTCTTCGACGAGCCGGGCAACATCATCTCCGTCGCCCAGCGCGAACACCGCCAGATCTTCCCCAGGCCCGGCTGGGTGGAGCACGACGCGGACGAGATCTGGCAGGCCGTACGCGGCCTGCTCGGAGAGGCCGTGAGCGGCGCCGGCATCGAGGACGCCCAGATCGCCGCGCTCGGCATCACCAACCAGCGCGAGACCACCGTCCTGTGGGACCGCGAGACCGGCCGGCCCGTCTGCAACGCGATCGTCTGGCAGGACACCCGCACCGACGCGCTGACCCGGGCCCTGGCCGAGCACGAGAGCCTGTTCAAGGAGCGGGCCGGGCTGCCGCTGGCCACCTACTTCTCCGGGCCGAAGATCCGCTGGCTGCTCGACGAGATCCCCGGTCTGCGGGAGCGGGCAGAGCGCGGCGAGGTGCTGTTCGGCACGATGGACAGCTGGTTGTTGTGGAACCTCACGGGCCGCCACATCACCGACGTGACCAACGCCAGCCGCACGATGCTGATGAACATCCACACGCTGAGCTGGGACGACGAACTGGTGGCCGCGATGGGCGTGCCGCGCGCGATGTTGCCGGAGATCCGCCCGTCCGCCGAGGTCTACGGCCGCACGGCGGGCGGTGTCCCGGTCGCCTCCGCGCTCGGCGACCAGCAGGCCGCGCTGTTCGGGCAGACGTGCTTCGCCCCCGGCGAGACCAAGAGCACCTACGGTTCGGGCAGCTTCCTGCTGATGAACACCGGTCACGAGCCGGTCGTCTCCAAGCACGGCCTGCTGACCACCGTCGGCTACCAGATCGGCTCAGGCCCGGCCACGTACGCGCTCGAGGGCGCCATCGCCGTCACCGGCTCCCTGGTGCAGTGGCTGCGTGACAACCTGGGCCTGATCTCCAGCGCGGCCGAGATCGAGACGCTGGCCAGGACGGTCGACGACAACGGCGGCTGCTATTTCGTGCCGGCGTTCTCCGGGCTGTTCGCGCCCCACTGGCGCTCCGACGCGCGCGGGGTGATCGCGGGACTGACCGGGTTCGTCAACAAGGGCCACCTCGCGCGGGCCGTGCTCGAGGCCACGGCGTGGCAGACCCGCGAGGTGGTCGACGCGATGAACGCCGACTCGGGGCTCGACCTGACCACGCTGCGCGCCGACGGCGGCATGACCGCCGACAACCTGCTCATGCAGACGCTCGCCGACGTGCTGGCGGTGCCGGTCATCCGGCCGATGGTGGCCGAGACCACCGCGCTGGGCGCCGCCTACGCCGCAGGCCTGGCCACCGGCTACTGGCCCGACGTTGAAAGCCTGCGGGCCAACTGGCACAAGGCCGCCGAGTGGCGTCCCGCGATCGGCGAAGCCGTACGCGAGCACGAATACCGCAACTGGAAGAAGGCCGTGGCGCGCACCCTCGGCTGGGTGGAGCAGGAGGAGGGGGGCAGAGCATGACGCTCGCGATCGGCACCGACCGCGCGGAGACCAGGCACGAGCTGGCCGGCACCGCATACGACCTGCTCGTGATCGGCGGCGGCATCCTCGGCACGTCGGTGACCTGGATGGCCGCGCAGGCGGGGTTGCGGGTGGCGATGGTCGACGCGGGCGACTTCGCCGGCGCCACCTCCAGCGCCTCCTCCAAGCTCGTCCACGGCGGCCTGCGCTACCTGCAGACCGGCAACGTGCGGCTGGTCGCGGAGAACCACCGCGAGCGGCGCGCCCTGGCCGCCGACATCGCACCCCACCTGGTCAAGCCGCTGACGTTCGTGGTGCCGATCTACAGGGGAGGCCCGCACGGCGCCGCCAAGCTCGGCGCGGGGGTGTTCCTGTACTCCGCGCTGTCGGTGTTCGGCGACGGCATGGGCAGGGTGATCACGCCGCAGCAGGCCATGGCCAAGGTGCCCGCCCTGCGCTCCGAGGGCCTGCGGGCCGCCGCCGTCTACGGCGACCACCAGATGAACGACAGCCGGGTCGCGGTCATGACCGTGCGGGCCGCGGTGGACGCGGGCGCGGTCGTGCTCAACCACGCCGAGGTCGTCGGGCTGCGCCAGACGGGCGGCACCGTGACGGGCGCCGACCTGCGCGACCGGCTCGACGAGACGGAGTTCGGCGTGTCGGCCAGGCTCGTGTTGAACGCCACCGGGCCGTGGGTCGACCACCTGCGGCGCATGGAAGACCCCTCCGCGGCGCCCAGCATCCGGCTGTCCAAGGGCGCCCACCTGGTGCTGCGCAGGCAGGAGCCGTGGAAGGCCGCGCTGACCACGCCCATCGACAAATACCGCGTGTCGTTCGCCATCCCGTGGGAGGACCACCTGCTCCTCGGCACCACGGACGAGGCGTACGAAGGCGACCCGGCCGCGGTGCGGGCCACCGAGGCCGACATCGCGCAGATCCTCGACGAGGCGGGCCACTCCGTACGCGACTCCCAGCTCAGGCGCGAGGACATCACCTACGCCTTCGCCGGGCTGCGGGTGCTGCCCGGCGGCCCCGGGCAGGTCGCGGCGGCCAAGCGGGAGACCGTGGTGACCAGCGGCTCGGGCGGCATGCTCTCCGTCGCCGGCGGCAAGTGGACCACCTACCGGCACATCGGCAGGCACGTGCTCGACACGCTCGCCCACCTGCCGGGGCGGCCGCTGGGCGACGACCTGGCCGACATCCTGCCGGCCGTGCCGCTGCCGGGGCTGGCCAGCCCCGACGCGGTGGCCATGCGGCTGTGGACCGACCGCGACCCGGGCACGCGTATGGACCCGCTGGTGGCCAGGCACCTGGCCACGCACTACGGATCGATCGCGTTCGACCTGGCCCGGCTCATCCGCGAGGACCCGGCGCTCGGCGAGCGCATCCACCCCGACGGGCCGGACATCTGGGCCCAGGCGGTCTACGCCCGCGACCGTGAGTGGGCAGCCACGGTGGACGACGTCGTACGCCGCCGCACGACGCTCACGGTGCGCGGCCTTGACACGCCCGACGTGCGCGCCGGGATCGGGAAACTGCTCGGCTAGGCGCCCTGTTCCCAGTCCGCGGTTCGACACGGGGGTCCCGCGGCGCTGATCGCAGGAGTGCGGCGGGCGGTGACGAGGGCCCGCCGGAGGTGGCCTGGCGACCCGGCTGGGCAGGGGGAGGGCATGCGAACTCCCATCAACGAAGCCCTGCTCAGGCACTTCCGTGACCTGCGCGACGGCACCCATGGGCAGGCCGTCTCGCGGGACGACAAGGAGCACGTGTTCATCACGGCGGTCGGGCTGCTGGACCCGGTGGCGCGCATCGCCCTCGACGAGCTCAACGCCGACCTGCTGCTCGGCGCCGGGGAGGTGGTCGCCAGCGGCGTCACCCGGTCACGCGAGGGCGGGCTCAACGCGATGTGGTCGCTGACGTGGCAGGAGCAGCGCGCGTGCCACGCCCAGCCGATCGCGGTGGTCGCCCACTACGGCAGCGACTTCCACCATCCGCACCTGCGGGGCAACACGGTCGGCGACTGGCCGCTGAACGTCTTCGACACGGCGGACGCCGCGGCGCAGCTCGGCACGTTGCGGGTGATCGCCGCCGGCGACGCCCACAACCTGGTCTTCCAGGAGAGCTATCGCCTGATGCCCGCCCTCACCCGGGAGGAGCCGGGCCAGGAGAGCCTCACACTGCCCGACGGCGTGCGGGAGACCACGTGACCGGCCCGCCAGGCGCCGCGGCGGCGGCTGCCACGTGCGGGTCAGCCTGCGTCTCCCTGGAGGCCCTCAGCCACGTGCGGCGACTGCGTGACCTTGGCTGTGCCGTAGCCGTGACAGAAGATCTTATGCTTCGGTGAAGCCCCGCGCGCGCCCGCCGGCCGACTCGCGGACGGCGGCGGCGACGGCGGTGGCCACGTCGGGGTGGAAGACGCTCGGGATGATGTAGTTGGGCCCCAGCTCCTCGGGCGTGACGACGGCGGCGAGCGCGCCCGCGGCGGCCAGCAACATCTCCTCCGTCACGACGGACGCCTGAGCGTCGAGCAGGCCACGGAAGACCCCCGGGAAGGCCAGCACGTTGTTGATCTGGTTGGGGTAGTCGGAGCGCCCGGTGGCCACCACGGCGGCGTGCTCGCGGGCGTCGTCGGGCGACACTTCTGGCTCGGGGTTGGCCAGCGCGAACACGACCGGGTCCTTGGCCATCGAGGCGATGTCGTCGCCGGTCAGGATGCCGGGCGCGGAAACGCCCACGAAGACGTCGGCGTCCTTGACCGCGCCCCGCAGGTCGCCCGCGTAGCCCTCGGCGTTGGTGTTGTCGGCCATCCAGCGCAGCGAGTCGTCGAGGTCTTCACGCCCCTTGTGCACGGCCCCGAGGTAGTCGCACACGATCACATTGCGGGCGCCCGCCGCCAGCAGCAGCCGCAGCACGGCGTAGCCCGCCGCCCCCGCGCCCGCCATGGTGATCTTGACGTCTTCGATGTTCTTCTCGACCACCCGCAGGGCGTTGGTGAGCGCGGCCAGCACGCAGATCGCCGTGCCGTGCTGGTCGTCGTGGAAGACCGGGATGTCGAGCAGCTCGCGCAGCCGCCGCTCCACCTCGAAGCAGCGCGGCGCGCCGATGTCCTCCAGGTTGATCCCGCCGAACCCGGGCGCGATCACCTCTACCGTGCGGACGATCTCGTCGACGTCCTGCGTGTCGAGGCAGATCGGCCAGGCGTCGATGCCCGCGAACCGTTTGAACAGCGCCGCCTTGCCCTCCATGACGGGCAGCGCCGCCTCGGGCCCGATGTTGCCCAGTCCCAGCACGGCGGAGCCGTCGGTGACGACCGCCACGGTGTTGCGCTTGATGGTCAGGCGCCGCGCGTCCTCCTTGTTGCGCGCGATCGCCATGGACACGCGCGCCACACCCGGCGTGTAGGCCATGGACAGCTCGTCGCGGTTGCGCAGCGGCACCTTCGACACCATCTCGATCTTGCCGCCGAGGTGCATGAGGAAGGTGCGGTCGGACACCTTGTGGATGACGACGCCCTCGATCGCCTCGAGCTGGTCGACGATGGCCTGGGCGTGGTCGGTGTCCCTGGCGGCGCAGGTCACGTCGATGCGCAGCTTCTCGTGACCCGCGTTGGTGACGTCGAGGGCGGTCACGACCCCCCCTGCCGACTCTACGGCGTGCGTGAGCAGGCTCACGGCGTTGCCACCTGCGGGCACCTCGAGGCGCACGGTGATGGAGTACGACACACTGGGGACGGTCGCCACGTCAATCGCTCCTTCGGGACTGACCAAGAGTACCTCCATGTTAGAGGGCATCCGGTCAATCCCGCGCCTCGGCGGCGATGACGATCAGGTCGGCACAGGTGGCCACGGGGATCGTGGTGCTGTCGATCACCAGGTGATAGAGGCAGGCGTCGGCCGGTTCTGTGCGGTAGAAGTGGCGCACGTAGGCGCTGCGCGCCCGGTCGTTGTCCTCGATGATCTGCCGGGCCTCGCGCTCGCTCAGCTGCCCCAGTGTGGCGGTCTGCCGCACCCGGCGGGTGACGGGGGCGTCGAGCCGGACGTGCAGCGCGCCGGGGTGGTCGGCCAGCACCAGCGCCCCCGCCCTGCCCAGGAACACGCCGCCCTGAAGGCGCGCGGTGTCTTTCAGCACACGCTCGGTGCGGCTGACGAACTCCTCGGGCGCGAGCGGCATCGCGCCGGGAACGTACATGTCGACGCCGCCGAACGTCACCGTGGGCAACCGCATCGCCCCGGAGAAGAGCCGGCCGATGCCGTGCTCGGCCCGATCGTCGTGGGCCAGCGCCTCCTCCAGGGTGCAGCCCAGCTCCTCGGCGACGGCGCTGGGGATCGCACGGTCGATGAAGGGCACGCCGAGGCGCTCGGCCACGGCCGGACCGATCTGGCTGCCGGCCGTGCCGTATGTCGCCGATATGGTGACGACCCGCATAAATTCAGGTTAGAACAGTGCGCTCGCCAACGCTCTACGCGCTTTGGCCAAGGATGGGTCTTCGGCCGGCAAAGCCTCGAACAAACCGAGCAGGTGCCGCCTGGCCTTGTCGCGCTCGTCGCCCGAGGTGCGTTTGACCACGGCGATGATGCGCTCGAACGCCTGGTCGACGGCGCCCGACATCATCTCGAGGTCGGCCGCGAGCAGTTGCGCGTCCAGGTCGGCCGGGTCTTGCGCGCGCCGCTGGACGTCGGCGGGGTCGGCCTCGGACGTGCGCTTGAGCAGGCCGACCCCGGCCAGCCCCATCTTCGCGTCCTCGTTGCCCGGCTCGCGGGCCAGCAGCCGCTGGTAGGCCTGCAAGGCCGCGTCGAAGTCGCCGCGGTCGATCGCCTGCTCGGCCGCCACCATGTCGGGGTCGGCTGGCGGCCCCGACGGCGCCTCCTGCTCGCCGGGCTCACCGAGCTCGCCGGGCTCGCCGGCCTCCGCGGGCCTGGCGCCGGGGTTGGCCTGGTAGAACTGCTCGACCGCGCCCATCAGCTCGTCGAGCCAGCGGCGCACCTCCTGCTCGGGCAGCACCTGCTGGAAACCGGTCACGGCCTGGCCCTGGAAAATCGCCAGCACGGTCGGCACGGCCTGGACACGCAGCGCCTGCGCGATCTGCGGGCTGGCGTCGACGTTGACCTTGGCCAGCACGGCCTTGCCGCCGAGGTCGCCGACCACCTTCTCCAGCACCGGGCTGAGCTGGGCGCTGCCCGGCGCCCTCGGCGACCAGAGGTCGAGCACGACGGGCACCGTCATGGACTTGTCGATGACGTCGCTCGTGAACGTCTCCTCGGTCACGTCGACGACCGAGGCCGTGGCCGCCTGGGGACCTGCGGCCTCCCTCCGGGCCTGCGCCTCCAGTGCCTGCTTGCGCGCGCCCAGGTCCACAGCTCCGTAGAGCGACCCGGGTTTAGAGAAGTCCGCCATGCTCTTCATCTTGCCGCATTGCCGGCCCGGCGAAGTCACCAGCCGCCACCCGGAGGGTGCGCAGCTGGTCGAACATCGCCTGGAGTTCGTCCTCGGCGTACATCGACAGGCCGAACTCGGCGGCCATCAGGTCACCGGTGGCACGGCGTACGACGTCGCGCCCGGACTCGGTGATCTCGGCGAGCACGCCGCGCCCGTCGCGTGGATTGGGCAACCGCCGGACGAACCCGGACTTCTCCAGCCTGTCCACCGTGTTCGTGACGCTGGTGGGGTGGACCATCAACCTTTCCCCGATTTTTGACAAGGGCAGCGCCCCCGCCCTGCTGAACGTCAGCAACACCAGCGCCTCATACCGCGCGAAGGTCAGGCCGTAGGGCTTGAGCAGCGCGTCGAGCTGCGACAGCAGGATCTGGTGCGCCCTCATGATCGACGTCACCGCGGCCATGGCCGCGGACGGACCGAAGTGCGCGCGCCAGCTCTCCGCGGCACGGTCAATCGGGTCGAACGGCAGGTTGAGCGGCTTCGACTGCGTCACAGCGATACGGTAGCGCGCTGGTCGTCCCGGTTCGTCTGGCTACTCACAGCGACAGGCCTCTCCGCTTGGCCAAGAGTCCGGACATCAATCATCACGCTCAGTTATGGTTCTCCTACGAATGGTGACGCGGACGCCAAGTCCATCAGCCTGTGGGGACCGGCCGGACTGATCGTTTCCGCCTTGCCGAGGGGCACGGGGGGTGCTTGATGAACTTCAACGGGAAAACGGGTGCGTGAGCACGGGGGCGTTTCACGGGAGGAGCTGAAGCAGAGCGCGGCCGTCACTGTGGCCGTGCTGCTCGCTGTCGGCCTGGTCGCGGCGTGGAACGTCCTGATACCCGGCGTCGACGCCTGGGAGAACATCGTGGCCGCGGTCATCGGGTCACTGCGGTTGACCGGGCCGGTCGCCGCAGCCTTCGCGGCGTGGGTGGCGCTGCGCAAGCGCAAGGCGCTGCGCGGGCGCTCGCTCACGACGTGGCGGGCGCTCAAGGCGCCGCTGGCGATCGTGGTGGTGGTGCTGGGGTCGTTCGGGGCGACGGTGCTGGTTCTGGCCGTCAAGACGGTGCTCACCGACCAGGCGGGCCGCCTGAGCCTGGCGGGCCTGGGCATGGGCATGGCAGGCCTGGCCCTCTACTCGGTGATCGGGTGGGTGGCCGGCTGGGTGCTGCCGCACGCGTTCACGCCGCCGGTCGCCGGGCTGGCCTGCTATGGGGTGTTCTCGTGGCTGGCCGACGACCGCGGGTGGGCCGACAAGCTGGCGCCGGGCACCGGTGAGCCGTACGACCTGTTCCAGGGGTTGAGCGGGGCTGCGTTCTTCGACCAGACGATCTGGCTGCTCGGCCTGACGGCGGCGCTGCTGCTCGGCTGGGCGGCGCTGGTGACCAGGCAGGCCCTGGTTCTGGCGTGCGCGCTGCTGGCCGTGCTGGCCGCGGGGATGGGCGTGTCCCGCGTCCTGACCCACTCCAAGCCGGCCGCCGCCGAGGAGATCGCCTACAGCTGCCAGGAGTGGCCGATCACGGTGTGCGTGCATCCGGGCATGCGGGCGGGGCTGACCGAGCTGGGGGCGTCGTTCACGCAGATCGCCTCCAGGCTGGCGGGCACGCCGGCCGCGTTCACGCGGGTGGAGCAGCGGCCGCTCGACGACGAGCTGAAACCGTCGAACGGGCTCGCGCCGATCCACGTGCCCGACCTTTCCGCCGGGTTCGCGGAGGAGGCGGCGTACGAGTACATCGAGTCGCTGGCCGCCCGGTGCCCCGGCACGGTCGCGGACGGCTACCGGGAGATCGTGATGGCCTGGCTGCGCGGCGAGCCGCTGCCCGGAGGGCCGCTGCCGGAGCACCAGTACGCCGCGTCGTGGTTCTCGGGCCTGAGCGAGCACCAGCGCAGGGAGTGGCTGCGGATGTTCTACAGCGACTTCCAGAGCTGCCGGCTGGCCGGCACACACTTCGGCGGCGGGCCCGCCCAGGCCCGAGTGGCGCCCTCACCCGTGCGCCCCACGCCCTCGTCGAGCCACGTCTATCCCGTCTACCCCGACGCCAGCGGCACCCCGACGGCGACCTCGGCCCCCGGCACGCCCGGAGCGAGCCCGCCGCCGTACGGACGGGGGCCGGGGACGTCCTCGCCGGTCGGCGGGGCCACCGCGGCGCCGGCGGTCGCGGCCGGGGGCAGGTCCGCTGCCGCGAAGGGACCGGAGATGTCACCGATCGGCTGGCGATGATGATCGCCGGGAGGGTAGTCATGCTCCCATGACGACTTCCCGTACGACGCCGCCCGAGGTGACGCCAGGGCGGCGCCGCAGGTGGCGATATCTCGCGGCGTTCCTGGTCCTGGCGGTCCTGCTCGTGGTGGGCGGCCGCCTGGCCTGGTCGTGGCTCGACCCGTTCGGCGGGCAGACCATCGACCGCAGCCAGCCGGCGCTGCTGCAGTCGATCAAGGACATGAGCCGCTTCCAGGCGGCTACCGGCACCTTCCAGGTGGTCGTCGACCTGGAGAAGGACGCCAACTTCCTGCCCGACGCCGTCAAGGGCACCCGGACGTTGTTCGTCGGGGCGGGCGGCGTGGACGCGTACGTCGACTTCTCCGCCATGGGCACCAACGCGGTCACCGTCTCGCCGGACCGCACGGAGGCGACCATCCGCCTGCCGCATGCCCAGCTCGAGAAGCCCAACCTGGACAACAGCCGCTCGTACGTGTTCGCGCACCAGCGGGGCCTGTTCGACCGGGTGCAGGACTTCCTGTCGGGTTCGCCGGGTGACCAGCGGGAGCTGTACCTGCTGGCCGAGAAGAAGATCACGGAGGCGGCGGTGGCCAGTGACCTGCGCGCCAGGGCCGACGCCAACACCAAGGCGATGTTGTCGGGCATGCTCAAGTCGCTCGGGTTCAAGAAGGTGACGGTCGAGTTCACCGGCGAGCCCTAGCCGCGTCTCGGGGGGCCTTAGCCGCCTGCTTAGTACCTGCCTACGTCCAGAGATAAGGCATCCGCCCGATGTGGCGGGGAGGGCCTTAGGACGACTCTTGAGAGTGCAGGCAACAGAGCAGAGGAGCACTCGGATGAACGCCGAACTCGAATACGCCGTGATGCAGTACCACGCGTCAGAGCTGCGCCGCGCCGCCGCCGAGCAGCGGCGGGTCATGGAGGCGCGCAGGGGCCCGCGGGCCGAGCGCCGCCACCGCTCGGTCGTCGCCAGGTTCCTGGCCTCATGACCGCCCACAAGCAGCCCGGCCGCAACCTCCCTCGCGGCCGGGCTGAACAGCCCCCTTGAGGGGCGCGCTCGGGTCCTGAATTCCTGGTGGGGCCTGAGCAGTGCGTGACGAGGCCCCGGTCCCATTCCTGGTCGGACCGGGGCATCGCGCTGTCCGGGACCCGTGGTGTTACGGCCGGACCAGCGTGCGCGGCCACCTGACGTCACAGGGGCCGATCACGTCGAGCGGGTCGAGGTCGGTACTGGGAGCGACCGACCCGGGCACGTCTCCGCCTATGGGGGCGTGATGAGCTCCTCCAGCCGCCGTACGACCTGGCCGAGCCGGAGTCCGGGTAGAACAGGCCCTGGTTGCTGCGGCAGCCGGCCACGAACAGGGCGCCCTCGTCGTGGCCCGTGAGCAGGTGGCCGATGGCCTCCTCGCGCCACACCCAGTCGCGCGCACCGTCGGGCAGCCTCACCCACCGGTTCCACTCGTCCGTGTCGGTGTCGACCGTCCGGTGCCCGCGCGCCGCCAGCGCTCGCAGCGCGGACGACTTGCCCGTGCCCGACATCCCGGTGATCAGCACCTTCGGCATGGTCTGCCGCGCCCGCGGGGGCGACACGATGCGTACTTAGGGGACGCGTATGAGCAGCGCGTCGCCCTGGCCGCCGCCGCCGCACAGACCCGCCGCTCCCAGGCCGCCGCCCCGCCGCTTCAGCTCGTACGCCAGCGTGAGCACGATCCGGGCACCAGACGCCCCGATCGGATGGCCCAGGGCGATTCCGCCGCCGTTGACGTTCACCTTGTCCAGCGGGACGCCCAGCTCCTGCGCGGACTGGAGCACCACACTGGCGAAGGCCTCGTTGACCTCCACCAGGTCCAGGTCGCCCGCCGACACGCCCTGCTTGGCCATGGCCTGCTTGATGGCGTTCGCGGGCTGGGACTGGAGCGAGGCGTCAGGGCCCGCCACGTTGCCGTGCCTGCCGATCTCGGCCAGCCACGGCAGGCCCAGCTCCTCGGCCCTGGACTTCGACATGACCACCACGGCGCAGGCGCCGTCGGAGATCTGGGAGGCGGAACCGGCAGTGATGGTGCCGTCGGCGGCGAAGGCCGGGCGCAGCTTGGCCAGCGTCTCCACCGTCGTGTCGCCGCGTACACCCTCGTCCTCTTCGACGACGACCGGCTCGCCGCGCCGCTGCGGGATCCGCACCGGGACGATCTCGTCCTCGAAGACGCCGTTCTTGGCGGCGGCGGCGGCCAGCTGGTGGGAGCGGGCCGACAGGGCGTCCTGCTCCTCTCGGCCGATGCCCAGCCTGGTGTTGTGGCGCTCGGTGGACTCGCCCATCGCGCACTGGTCGAACGCGCAGAACAGGCCGTCGTGGGCCATCGAGTCGACCACGTCGGCCCCGCCGTACTTGACGCCCTTGCGCAGGCCGGGCAGCAGGTGGGGGGCGTTGGTCATCGACTCCATGCCGCCGGCCACCACGATGTCGAACTCACCCGCCCGGATGAGCTGGTCGGCCAGGGCGATGGCGTCGAGGCCCGACAGGCAGACCTTGTTGACGGTGACCGAGGGGACGGTCATCGGGATGCCGGCCTTGACGGCGGCCTGGCGGGAGGGGATCTGGCCCGCGCCGGCCTGGAGGACCTGGCCCATGATGACGTATTCGACCGATTCGGGTGCCACGCCGGCCCGCCCGAGCGCCGCCTTGATGGCGATGCCCCCCAGGTCGACGGCGGTCAGCCCGGACAGGGCACCGAGCAGCTTGCCGATCGGGGTGCGAGCTCCGGCGACGATGACGGAACTGGACATGGACACGGGCCTCCTGTGCTCGCCATCTGGTTCTTTGACACCATACCCACGAGTAGGTGACCGTTCGCTATGGAGGTGGGCCACATATGTTCCTGCGGATCGACCACATTGGGATCGCGTGCCGGGACCTCGAAGAGAAGATTCGTCTCTTTTCTGACACGTTCGACCTGACAGTAGTTGCCCGAGAGGTCAACGAGGAGCAGGGTGTCAAGGAGGCCATGTTGCACATCTCCGACGGCGAAGGCGGGGGCTCCTACATTCAGCTCCTGGAGCCTCTCTCCGAGGATTCCCCTGTGGGAAAATTCCTCGCCAAGCGTGGCGAGGGCGTCCATCACGTGGCATTCGGCGTACGAGATGTGGCGGACGCCATGGGTAAGATCAGCGAGAGAGGAGTGAGGCTCCTGGACGAGCGTCCCAGGCACGGGTCGATGGACTCACGGATCGCGTTCCTGCATCCCAAAGACGTGGGAGGAGTGCTGACCGAGTTGGTCCAGGCGGCCGGACGCTAGAAAGCCACAAAACACGCATATGTAACTAGTCACGCAGAAAGTTGGACGGGGCTTCGCAGGCGGCACTAGCGGAGTACGCTTGTCCTTCCACCGGACATGGAGCCTGCCGCGAGGCACAGGCTCCTGGATCGGATGCCCCGAACCCCCCGTCCGGCCCGTGTAGCCGTCTCGACAACCCAGGATCGAGCCTCCATGCAGTCCGACATCGACGCCCAGCTCAACAACTTTTTCGAGGACGCCCCAGCACGCGAGTTCGACGTGGTGCTCCGTGGTTACGACCGGCATCAGGTCCATGATCACTTGAAGCAGGTCGACGGAGAGCTCCGCCAGGCGCGTGAGCAGGTTGCCGGCCTGCAGCGCGATCTGTCCGACTCCCAGCGCCAGCTGCAGGAGCAGGAGCGCCCCACCTACTCCGGTCTCGGCGCCCGCATCGAGCAGCTGCTCCGCCTGGCCGAAGAGCAGGCCACCGAGCTCGTGCAGGCCGCCAGGTCCGAGGCCAACGAGATCAAGGCCGCCGCCAAGGTCGAGGCCGCCGACCTGCGAGCCGCCGCCGAGGCCGAGGCCGCCGAGAAGCGCGCCCAGGCCACGCGTGAGACCGACGAGATGCGCACTTCCGCCGAGCGGGATGCCGAGGAGATCCGCTCGACGGCCCGCCGCGAGGCCGACGAGCTGACCAACACCACCGAGCGCGAGGCCGCCAAGCTGCGGGCCACGGCCGACCACGAGGTGGCGGAGAAGCGGGCCGACGCCGAGCGGGAGATCGCCAAGCTCCGCACCACCACCGAGCGCGAGGTCGCCCAGCTGCGGGCCTCGACCAAGCGCGAGCGCGACGAGGTGCTGACCACCGCCAAGCGGCAGGCCGACGAGATGCGCGCGCAGGCTCAGCGGGTGCTGGAGGAGTCGGAGGCCAAGCGGGCCCAGGACGAAGCCGAGTTCGAGATCCAGCTCGCCGCCCGCCGCGAGGACGCCGAGCGCCAGGAGGCCGAGCGCCACGCCTCCGCCCAGGCCGCCACGCAGAAGCTGGTCGCCGAGGCCGAGCAGCGCGCCGCCACGGCCGAGTCGAGGGCCACGAAGGCGACCCAGCAGGCCGACCAGACCCGCCGTGAGGCCGACCTGCACGCCAAGCAGCTCGTCGCCAACGCCCGCAAGAACGCCGAGACCATCGTGGCCGACGCCAAGTCGAGCGCCGAGACGATCGTCACCGAGGCGAAGAACGAAGCCGAGCGCACCCGCACGGCGATGCAGCGCCAGGTCGACGAGCTGACCCGCCAGCGTGACAGCATCACCAGTCACCTGGCCCAGCTGCGCCAGCTGCTCGGCGGCGCCGCTCTGCCTGGCCAGGAGCAGCCGGAGCCCGCGGTCGCGGCCGCCCCGGCCCAGCCGGCGATCGCCGCGCCCGTGGTCGAGGCCGCTCCCGCGGAGCCGGTGCCGGCGCCCGCCGCCAAGGCCCAGGCCAAGGCGGAGGACGACGCGGAGTGGTGGCAGGAATAGCCGAAGTTCGCACGGGGGCTGAGTGACGGCTGAGAGAGCCTGGCGACCTGATCGTCGCTAGGCTCTCTCTTTGTTGCCGGGCTGGCATGCCACCGCGCGGGCTCGGCACGGCACGTCGACGATCCCCCATGGAGTTCCCATGTCCACAGATGCCGAGCCCGCCAAGGCCGAGCCCGCCGCCGGGCTCGTAGCCGCGCCCGAGGAACGGCCTGAGGGCGGCGGGCTGGAGGCCGCGCCCGGGAAGCGGCCAGAGGGTGGCGGGCTCGAGGCCGCGGCCGAACAACGATCTGAGGGCGGCGGGCTCGAGGCCGCGGCCGGGGAGCGGGCCGCGGGTGGGCTCGGCGAGGCGGGCGCCCAGCCGTACGGGCTGCCCGGCAAGCCGCTGGCCCGGGGGCCGTTCCTGTTCGGGCTGGTCGGCGGGCTGGGGGTGCTGACGGCGATCGCGATCGCCCAGATGGTCGTCAACTCGCTGAGCACGATCATTCTGGTCGTGGTGGCGATGTTCCTGGCCGTCGGGCTCAACCCGGCCGTGGAGGCGCTGCAGCGCTGGGGGCTGGTCAGGCGCGCGGCGATCTCAATCGTCTTCACCGGGGTGATCGTGGCGTTCGTGCTGTTCGGTCTGGCCGTGGTGCCTCCAGTGAGCAAGCAGCTGTCGGAGTTCATCGAGGCGGTGCCGGGCTACATCACGGAGCTGAGCACCCATCCGACGCTGCGCCAGCTCGACGCCGACTATCAGATCCTGCCGCAGCTGCGCACCTTCGTGACGAGCACGCTGGGGCCGTCGCTGGCCACCGGGATCATGGGTGCGGGCCTGGTGGTGCTGAACGGCGTGTTCACCACGGTGACGCTGCTGGTGCTCATGCTCTATTTCCTCGGATCACTGCACACCATCAAGGACTACCTGCTCAAGCTGGTGCCCGCCTCGCGCAGGGAGCGCACGCGCGCGATCAGCGAGGAGATCCTCACCGGCATCGGCGGTTACGTGGCGGGCAACGTGCTGATCTCGGTCATCGCGGGCGTGGTGGCCTGGATCTTCCTGTCGATCGCGGATGTGCGGTACGCGCTCGCGCTCGCTCTGGTCGTGGCCTTGCTGGACCTGGTTCCGCTGGTGGGCGCCACGATCGGCGCGGTGTTCGTGAGCGCTGTCGCGCTGCTGCAGTCGGTGCCCGCGGGGATCGCCTGCGCGATCTTCTTCGTGCTCTACCAGCAGGTCGAGAACTACTTCATCTATCCGAAGGTGATGAAACGCTCGGTGGACGTGACACCGGCCGTGACCGTGATCGCCGCTTTGTTCGGGGGCGCGCTGCTCGGCATCGTCGGCGCGCTGCTGGCCATCCCGGTCGCGGCGGCCATCTCGCTGATCATCCGCGAGGTCGTGCTGCCCCGCCAGGCCCGGGCCTGAGCCCCGGGCTCAGGCCCCGCAGAAACCCCGTGGAGCGCGGCCTGAGCGGACTTCAGCGCGCCCCGCCGAGCTCTGCCCTGAGGAACTCGGTCACCGCGGCGTTGAACGCCTCAGGCTGCTCGACCGCACTCAGATGGCCGGCCTTCGGGATGGTCTCCAGCCTCCCTTCGGGCACGGTGCGTGCCATCTCCTCGGCGTCGGCGGGCGGTGACAGCTCGTCCTCCTCCCCCACCACGACGAGCAGCGGCACCTTCAGCGCCCTGAGCGTCTCGAACGAGCCAGGCCGTGCGGCCATCGCCCGCTGCGCCCAGGCGACGGCGCCCGGCGGAGCCGACTGCACCAGCCCTTTGACCCGCCCGAACACCATGGCCCGCCGCTCCTTGGTGGTCGGCCCGATGAGCGCCGGAAGCACCTCGCTGACCAGCACCTCGCTGCCTTCTGACAACACGGCCCTGGCGATGCGCTCCCTGTTGTCCTTGGCCGCGGGCGGGTCCTCGCCCGCCTTGGTGTCGGCCAGGATCACGCCGAGCACCCGGTCGGGGTGCCGGCGGCAGAGAGCCATGGTCACGTAGCCGCCCATGGACAACCCGCCGACCACCGCCCTGTCGATGCCCTCATCGTCGAGCAGCCTGGCGACGTCGTCGGCCATCAGGTCGAGTGACGGCTCGTCGTCGCCCAGCCGCGAACCGCCGAAGCCCCGCAGGTCAGGTGTGATGACCCGGCAGACTGTGGCCAGCCCTTCCCGCTGCGCCAGCCACATGGCCGACGACAGGGGGAACGCGTGGAGCAGCACAACCGGGATCCCGGTCCCGGCCGATCTCTTATAGAGCTGCACGGGCCCCACCGTAACCCGGTTCACGGCGACAATCACTCAATGTCGTAGGACGATATCCCCGTTGACCGCGACCGCTTTCCCCCCAATAACCCCAGAAACCCTCATATATCCATATATCCGGCATAGCGAGAACGCCCTACCCCGCGACGGCGGTGGCTCCCCCGTCGACGAACAGAACCTGCCCCGTCACGTACGCCGACGCCGCGCTCGCCAGGAACACGGCCGGCTGCGCCATCTCCTCCGCCGTCCCCCAGCGCCGCATGGGCACGCCGGACACCGTGGCGGCGTTGGCGGCCTCGTCCTCCCAGAGGTTGCGGTTGAGGTCCGTCGCGGTCCACCCCGGGCACAGGGCGTTGACCCGTACCCCGGCCGACGCCCACTCCACGGCCAGCGTCTTCGTCAGCGCCACCAGCCCGGCCTTGGCCGCCGCGTACGGGGCCAGGAGGGGCGCGCCGAGCGCCGCCATCGACGCCACGTTGACGACCGCGCCGCCACCCCGTTCCAGCAGGTGCGACGCGGCGGCGTGGCACACGGCCATGGCGGAGTCGAGGTTGAGCCGCATGATCTTGTCCCAGCCGCGCAGCCGCAGGTCCTTGAACTCGACCATGAAGTTGGAGCCGCCGGCGTTGTTCACGATGACGTCGAGATGGCCGAGGCCCTCGATCGCCGCGGCGACGGCCGCCGCGGCGGCGTCGCGGTCGGTGAGGTCGGCCGGGACGACGAGCGCGCGCCTGCCCAGCGCCTCGATCTCCTTGCCGGTCTCGGCCAGCAGGCCGGCCGAGCGCGACACGAGCGCCACGTCGGCCCCGGCCTCGGCGTACGCGAGCGCGATGGCCCGGCCGATCCCCTTGGACGCCCCGGTGACCAGGGCCTGCTTCCCGCTGAGATCGAACGCGCCCACGCCGCCTCCTGCGTCTGAGAAACCGAACAGGATTCTATGGATTCCGCGCGGCAAAGGCGAGGACCCCAGTGGATGGTGGAGCGTCCGACTCCGTACTCGGTGGCCAGGCGGGCCGGGAAGACCTCGCCCTCGGCATAGGGCTATCGGCTTCGGCACCGGCCGAGATCCGGGGCGGGAGCGTGCCGGTGGGTCCCGGCACCGGCTGCGCGAGGTTATGGTTCTCGGGGCTGCGTGACGGGCTGGTTTGCGACCGCAGAGGCCGCGCAGGAAGCGAGGTCCTCGCGTAGCCGGCGCTGCCGCTCCCGCGACAACGGCGCGAAGATCCGCCGTTCGACGGCGCGCACGGCGACACTGGCCTCGCGCAGCGTCGATTGCCCGGCTCGGGTGAGCTCGGTGGGCAGGGCACGCCCATGAGCGGCGTGAGCAGGCCGGGTGAGCAGGCCCCGCTCTTGCAGCCGGCGAAGGACGACGTTCATCGACTGGCGTGTGACGAAGGCGTGGCGGGCGAGGTCGGAGTTGGACAGTCCCGGATGCTGGCCGAGCAGTTCGAGGCAGGCGTATTGGGCAACGGTGAGACCCAGGGGACGCAGCACTTCGTCCATCGCGGCATGCAGTGACGCTTGCACCTGCTTGAGGACGTAGCCCACCGACTGGTCAAGGTCGCCGACGACCTCTTCTTGCGTCATGTCAGTAGTATGACATAGCGCGCATGTCAGAAGCCCTGACATGCACTGACGGAGCAGCCGGTGCGAGGGCGCCCATGAAGCGGGGGCGGCCCTCGCACCGGATCGCGGGGTCAGAAGCCGCCGAAGAGGATGTCCAGGGCGTCTCCCAGGCCGCCCTTGTCGATCCAGCGGGTGAAGCGGCCGCCGGCCTCGGCGACGGTGCCGGCCCGTGTGTTCTCCGGCTCTATCCGCTCCGGCTTGAACAGCTGCTTCTCACCCTGGCCGCTGCCGCTGCCCCGGCCCAGGTTCGACGGCGGCCGGCCCTGGGGGTACATCCGGCCGTTGCCGTAGACGGTGTAGGACTGGGTCGGCTGCCTCGTGCCGTCGTTGCGCCAGATGTGGCTCGGCCGTGGCTGGGCCGGCTGCCGGTTCACCTTCGGCGGCGACTGCCGCTGCGTCGACCTGTGGCTGGTCGGCCGGCTCGCCGGACGCGACCGCGCCCGCTGGATGCCGCGCGGCACCCTGCCGGCCCGCCTGTTCCGCGCCCTGGCCGCCGCCGCGGCGCGCCTCCTGGCCGCCGCCTCGCGAGCCTCCTTCCTCGCCTTCCTCCGTGCCGCCGCCGCGGCCCTGCGCCGCGCCGCCGCCTCCCGCGCCTTTCTGGCCTTGGCCGCCGCTCGTTTCCTTGCCGCGGCCAGCGCCCGCTTCCGCGCCGCGGCGGCCGCTCTCTTCCTGGCCGCCGCGGCGGCCTTCTTCCTGGCCAGCGCCGCGGCACGGCGCCGGGCCGCCGCGATCGCCGCGCGTCTGGCCGCGGCTGCCCGCCTGGCCGCGGCCAGCGCCGCCCGCCTGGCGGCCGCCTGGGCCGCCCTCCTGGCCGCCCACCGGATCGCGAGACGGGCCGCGATGCCGGCCGCGAACCAGAACAGCTGGCCATCGGGGTCGCTCATGGTGACGGGGCTGTTGTTGGCGTAGGCGTAGGCGTTGAGCTGCTGCGGGTCGAGATCGTCGATGACCGGGTCGACCGACAGGAAGCGGCCGTTGCGCGCGTCGTACTCGCGGGCTCCGAGGTGGATGAGCCCGGTCGTCGGATCCTTGGTGCCGCCGACGAAGGCGCGCTGGCCCGGCCACCATGGCGGTGGCGAGCCCCGGTCCTCGCCGAACGGCGTCTGCCTGCGGATCGCCAGCTCACCGTTGCGGGCGTTCACCGCCGCCTGCGCGGTGCCCTGATGGTCGTTGGCCAGGAAGTGGACCTGGTCGTCCGGCGTGCGCACCGCGATGGGCTGGTCGTTGATGGTGTAGTAGCGGGTCTGCTCGACGGCGTCCTTGGCGAAGTCGAAGCGCAGCTCCATGTCGTCGACGTAGAGCGTGGCGTCGGCCGGCGTCCTGCGGATCAGCCGCTCGCCGTCCGCGTCGTAGACGAAGGACGTCGTCTTGCCCGCCTCCGTCACCGACTCCAGGTTGCCCTCGGCGCCCCAGACGAGGGTCTGGTCGGAGGCGCCGACCCTGCGCCTGGTGGTGTTGCCGGTCGCGTCGTACTCGAAGAGGTCCGATCCGGCGCTCAGCAGCGCGTGCGGCCGCTGCTCGCCCGGCTTCGGGTAGGTGGAGGCGCGCACGGTCTCGGGCGCGCCGCCCCAGGCGTGCTTGGTCTCCTTGATCCGGTTGCCCGTGACGTCGTAGGCGTAGCTGACCGCGTACGGGGCCACGCCGCCGATCGTACCGGACTGCGGGGAGCCGGAGGCGCAGTCGTCGGTGGCCGTCCACGCCGACGTCATGCGGCGCAGGTGGTCGTGGGTGAAGCACTGCGTGTCCTGGCCGCCCGCCCGCTCGGCGATCTTGGTGATGTTCCCGACGGCGTCGTAGGAGTAGCGGAGGTCGAGATCGGTGCCGGCGGCGCCCTCCCTGTCCAGCCGCATGCTCGTCAGCCTGCGGGTGGACTCGTCGTGGGTGTAGGTGAGCCAGGTCTTCTTGCTCCCCGAGCCCAGCTCGTACTGCAGGGTCTCGCCCAGCTTGGAGTAGCGCGTCGTGTTCACGTACGTCGACAGGCCGGCGAGCCTGACCGGCTGGCCGAGCTCGTCGTAGCCGTAGACGACCGACTCCTCCGCCAGGCCGCCCGCGGCCGGGAAGCTGATCGACTGCACCTGGTCGTCGAGCGTGTAGCGGGTGTTGAGCACGTACGCGCCGGCCAGCTTGCCCTCGCGCTCGGGGATGGTGACCGTCTGGCGCAGCGTGCGGTAGTCGGCGTCGATGGCGTTGATCTCCGCCTTGTACGCCTGCCCGCCCACATAGCGGATGGTGGCGTTCATATGGCCCTTGGCCAGGCCGTCGTACTTCCACTCGGCCAGCAGCGGGCCGGTCGCCGAGCCGTCGCGCAGCTCCTTCTTGCGGCCCAGCTCGTCGTAGACGTACCAGAGCGTCTTGCCGCGGGCGTCGGTGGTGCTGACGACCTCGTCGGCGTCGTTGTACGTCATCGTGGTGACGCCCTTGTCGGGGTCCTCGGTCTTGATCTCCCGTCCGCGCATGTCGTAGTGGTGGCGCCACACGTTGCCCGCGGGGTCGGTCACCGTGGCGAGCCGGCCCGCGTGGTCGTAGGTGTACCTGGTGGACTCGTAGTCGCCCGCCGGGGTCGCGCCCTTGTACTGGCGCAGCTCGATCAGGCGGTCCTCGGCGTCGCCGATGCGGGTGGTCGCCGTGCCGCCCGGTGGCGGCGTCACGTGGATCCTGTCGCCCTCCTGCTCGGCGCTGACCCGGTGCTTCTCCACGCCCTTCGCCTTGAGCACCTGGGCGGTCACGTCGCCCGAGCCGTCGAAGGACGACACGATCTGCGTCGGCACGTCGGCGTCCGCCACCGCCAGCAGCTCGGTGGAGGGCGTCCCGGTGGCGAAGTAGCCGGTGTTCGACTTGTACTGCTCGCCGAGCGAGTTGTGGAAGGTGTCGGTTATCGTACGCCCCTCACGCAGCGCGGGGTCGCCCGCCTGGTCGTCGCGGGGCGCGGGCTCCTGCGTCTGCCGCTCCCGTAGCAGGCCGTCGTACAGCTCGTGGCTGGTGGTGTAGCCGCCGTCGGCGCGCAGCGTCTTCGTGGTGACGACGCTGGGGCCGTCGTCGCGCATCAGGTACGAGTACTCCGTGCTGGGCGACTGCCCGGCCGCCTTGCTGCGGTCGGGCTGCCAGACCTTGACCAGGCGGCCGAGCGCGTCGTGCTCCATGTCGACGCGGCGGTTGTTGGCGTCGATCTCCGCGACAGGCTCGCCCCACGCCGGTTCGAGCAGGGTGCGCTCGACGTGGCCGAGCTGGTTGGTCTGCCTGACCTCGGTCGCGGGGGCGCCCGCGGCCGGGACGTAGGTGGTGACGGATCTGGTGCCGGCCGCGTCGGTCTCGCTGGTCTCGCGGCCGTAGGCGTCGTAGGTGTGGACGCGGTCGATGATCGTCGCGCCGTTCCCGGACACGAGCTGCTGGACCTGGGTCACGTCGCCCTTGCTCGGGGCCTGGCCGAAGGCCTGGCCGTCGTACTGCACCCGCTCATCGGAGATCACCTCTCCGGCGGAGAGCGTGGACACGGCGGTGCCGCAGCTCGCCGCGACCTTCTGGATCCTGCTGGTGTAGTCGAGCATCCAGGCCGAGTCGTTGCGGGCGTAGGTGTAGCGGGTGCACTGGTCGTCGCCCGCGGCGGCCAGATCGCCCTTCTCCTCCACCTGCGTGAGCAGACCCCTGGCGTCGTACGCGCGCTCCTCGCCGGTCCGCCGCCACTTGCCGCCGCCCAGGGCGGTACGGGTGACCATGGACTTCGGCTCGACCACGTACGCGGCCTTGGTGATGCCGTCCTGCGTGGACTCCGCGGTCTTGAGCGACCACGGCTCCTCGACGGTCGAGGTCAGGATGGGCCCGCCGGCGCCGTCGTACAGGATCTCCTCCCGCTCGAACCCGGCCAGCTGGTCGAGGTCGTCGAGCTTGACGCCCTCGGTGTCCTCGACCTGCGCGCTGCGCTTGGAGCCGTCGGACTGCCGGTCACCGTGCAGCCCGCGGAAGTAGCGGAACTCCGTGAGCGTGCGCTCGGTGTCCTGGCCGTCGCCCTGGCGGACGCGCACCCGGCCGAACCCCCGGTAGTCCGCCCACGTGCGGTGCTCGGGCTTGACGAGGATGTTGTCGGCGTAGCGCCAGCCGGCGCCGCCCAGGTACTCGTAGTCGGTGACCACGCTCGGCGAGCCCGCGACGCGGTCCACCTCGACCGTCTGCGTCACCACGTACTTGTGGAACCAGTCGGTGACCTGGCCCTCGTCCGGCGGGGCCCAGCGCTGCGGGTAGCAGCGCCTGTCGTTCTTGTCGGCGGCGGGCAGCTTGCCGGGCTCGCACTCGGCGGCCGAGTAGTGGACGCGCAGCTCGCCGCCGGACTCGTTGCCGACCGCCTGCACACGCCACTTGACCAGCGGGGCGCGGCCCTCGTCGGAGTCGACGCGGTTGGGCAGCTGAACGCCGGTGAACGTGGTCTTGGGCAGCGTGATCGTGCCGCCCACGTGGCCCGTCTGCTGGATCGAGGCCAGCCACAACGACGGGCTCATGCCGTCGCCGGTGGCGGGGAACCCGTGGTCCAGCATCCAGGAGTCCACCGCGGAGTACTGTCCTGAGCCATTGAGGATCTGCGTGGTGACCTTGGCCAGCCGCTTGCGGCTGAAGAACGTCGGCGCCAGCCGGTCGGTACACTTCTGCCCCGAGCCGCAGATCTGGTCGAACGGCACGTCCGGCCAGTGTTTGGCGGTGTCCTTCTTGAGCTGGTCGGGGGCGCAGGTGACCGTGCCGCTGGGCAGGCAGCGCTCGGCCACGTCGAAGACCACGCGGGCGGCGGGCGCCCTGGTGAACAGCTCGCCCTTCAGGTAGCCGTAGTCGATGCGGGTCAGGTAGGCGCCGCGCACGTACTGGGTGCCCTGCTCGGGCTTCATGTGGCGGCCGTAGTAGTTGGTCTCCTGGGCGTACCAGTACGTGGTGGCGTTGCCGTGGGGGTCCACCGCGGAGTCCAGGTTCCACCGGTAAGCCTGCCGGCACCAGGCGTTGGCCGGGGTGCTGGAGTAGCAGGGCTCGCCGCTGTTGTTGCCGAACACCGGCACAGTCTGCACCGACCTGGTCTCCGGCTTGCCGGACGCCCAGCCGGGCAGGCGGTTCAGCCCGAACGTGTACTGCGTGCCGTCGGCGGTGGTGACGCGCCAGTGCTCTCCGTCGTTGTCGCCGTTGGTGGCGCCCTTGAGCTGCTCGATCCTGGTGCCGTCGTCGCGCTTGGGCCGCCACTGCTTGGTCGTGGCGTCCTTGACCAGCTCCATGGAGGAGTTGCCGAGCGACAGGGTGGCGTTGTCCTGGTCCCAGCACAGGTCGCCGGTCTTCTTGCCGTCGACCATGCAGGACGTGTAACGGCGCTCGACGTAGCCGCCGGGGTTCAGTTCGAAACCCTCACCGGCCCAGGACGGCTGGTTGTTGGTGGAGGCGGTGCGGCCGTCCACGCTCTGGGAGGAGTAGACGAGCGACACGTCCGGCTCCTCGCCGCCCAGCGCCGGAGGCGTGCGCAGATCGTACGTCCAGCTGAAGTCGCCGGACTGGGTGCCGACGCTCCAGTTGGCCGAGGGGGCCAGGCCGGTGGCGGAGTGGTCGCCGGACTGGCCGGAGGCGGCGGCGGTCACGGCGTACAGGCCGGTCGTCGCCACCTCGGCGGTCAGCGTGCCCGCCTCGGTGTCGTTCACGCTCTTGACCGGCTGCGGCTGGGCGCAGCCGGTGGCCTTGGCGTCGAGGGCGCACTCCTCCAGTTTGACGACACGGAGCCGGGCACCGTAGTCGCCGCCGTACGCGTAGCGGAAGCCGGAGTAGTCGATCTCGAGGCGGGTGCCGGCCGCGGCCGTCTTCGCCGCGGCTCCCTCACCAGGGGAGACGCGCAGTGCGAGGCCCAGCCGGCCGGTGGCCTCGGCGTCGAGGAGCTCGACCTTCACCGGGGCCGCCGCGGTCACGCCTTTCCGCGCGGCCAGCCGTACCGGGAATCCGGCCGCCTGGGTCTTCGCGCCCGCGCCTCCGAGCTCGGCCGTCTGCGGCTTGGGCCAGGAGACGCCCGGCGGCGCCTGCCACGCCTGTTTCCGCACCGGGTCGGCCATCGGCGGGACCACCGGGACCTTCTCCCCCTTGACCGGCGTCTCCCTCTGCACGGACGGGGCCTGGCGGGGCGCGGCGTGGGCGGGCATGGCGTACGCCATGGGCATGACGAGCACGATCGAGAGGACTGTGGCCAGCCGGCGTGGCCAGCGGGACTCCGGTTTGGGCTCGACGAGCCTGTTCCATGAGGGGTCTGGGATGTCTGGGTTGCCCGGTTCCCGGGGGTGCTGAAAACGATTCCAGCGGGATTCGGGCAGGTCTAACTCGCTCTGCGGATCCATGGATCTCTCCCAGTGCTGCTAGGGCGAATTACTGGGCGGCCAGTTGAGCGATCTGCTCGGCGTTGAGCACACCGTCGTACGTGCGGACGTCGTCAAGGGCACCCGGCCAGTAGCCGGTGAGGACTCCCGCGGTCCTGGTCCGCCCCAACTGCAACGGGCCGGTGGCGTTCCAGGCACTGATGTGGTCGGTCACGGTGGTCGTGGACAGGCGGCCGTTGACGTAGATGCGCAGCTCTCCGGCCAAGGGGTCGTACACGCCGGCCACGTGCGTCCACTCCAGGGGGACGGGAATGGCGTCGGACCGGGTGCGTACGAGGGCGGCGTCGTCGGTGTCGGCGGCGGCCATGCCCAGGGCCCACCGCCCCTGGTCGAAGCCGAGCTGGAAACCGGCGGCGCGGCTGCCGGTCTGGGCCACGGCCGCGGTCTCGCGGGTGGGAAGATAGTCGAGCTGGGTCCAGGCGGCGACGGTGAAACCCGTCCTGGTGTTGACGGCGGGCGCGCTCGTCTGGGCGTGCCCGCCGACGCCGTCCAGCGCGAGCGCGCCGTCCAGCCAGCCTCCCGTCCACGAGGCGGCTCCGGACAACGACGCGGCGGTCGCGCGGCCCGAGGAATCGGCGGCCGACGAGCCGGACTCCTCGTCCAGCCTCCAGTGGCCGACCAGCGTGGCAGCGCTGTTGACCAGATCGGCGACCTCGTCGGCGAACATGGCGCGGGCGTACACCCGTACCTCGTCGACGTCCCCTTGCCAGTGGTCCGAAGCCGCCCCGCCGACCCTTCCGCGGCCGATCGTCAGGGGGCCCTTGGCGTTCCATGGTGGTGAGACGGCGACCGTGGACTCCAGCCGGCCGTTCACGTAGAGCGAGATCTGGCCGGCCGCCGAGTCGTAGACGCCGGTCAGGTGGGTCCATTCGCCGAGCCGGGGCGCGGCCTGCGACAGGGCGCTGGCCACCGGCGCGCCGTCCACGTCCGCGCCCGGCAGGCTCAGCGCCCAGCGGTTGTCGGCCTTCGCGTACTGCAGCGCGAACGCGCCCGTCCTGCCGCCCTCCTGGGTGACGGCCGTCGCGGAGCCGGCCGTGCTGGTGAGGCGCGCCCAGGCGCTGACGGTGAAGTTGCGGCCGGTGTCGACGACGGGGCCGGACGTCTGGGCGTACGCGCCGGACAGCCGCAGCGCGGACCCGGTCCTGCCGGCCGTCCAGGTGGCCCCGTGCAGCGTCGCGGGGTGGGCGCCGGTGGAGTCGGCGGCCACGGCGCCCTGGCCGTCGTCCATCGTCCAGTGCCCGCTCGGCGGCTTGCCGGTGTTGACGTTGAAGACGTAGGTGCGGATCGGGCCGAGGTGGCCGGCGCGGTCCCTGCTGCGCACCGCCAGCACGTTGGGGCCGCTGTGGCGCGGGGTGAGCACGATCGTGGCCGTGCCGTCCGCGGCGGGCTCGGACTCCGCCTTGGGGACCGTGTCGAGGCCCCAGACGTAGGCGGCGACGTCGGGGACGCCGTTCGGCGCGAACGTGAACGTGCCGGGCAGGCCGACGCCGTCACTCCAGCCGCTCTCCCTGTAGTCGGGCGAGGAGACCTGCGGTTCCCTGCCGGGGGCCGTCGCGTCCACGGTGGCCTCGCACCAGGGGCTCCACGCGCCGGTGGCCGTGCCGTCCTCGGCGCGCACCCGCCAGCGGATCATCGCGCCGTCGGCGTACAGGCTGTTCGGGATGGTCGCGGAGAAGGCGCCGCCCGACGAACCCAGCGGGGTGACGTACTCGCCCGACTTGACCCCGCCGGCGTCGTACCACTCGAACCGGCCCTTGACCGAGTTGTCGGCGTCCGTCAGCTTGGCCCACAACGTGGGCGTGTCGGTGCCGATGACCGGCCTGCCGTCGCCGGAGACGCAGGCGCCGCCCGGGTCCGACCACAGGTCCGCGGCCACGGGGTCGGCGGGCACCGAGTTGTACTCGATGACCAGGCTCGGGTTGTTCCTGAACTTCTTCCAGGCGTACTGGTCGGTTTCGCTGGTCGCGCGGAGGCCGATGGTGACGTTGGGCCACTGGTTGGCGGCGGCGTTGACCACCTGCGGGGTGACGTCGAACTCGACGCCGCCCGGCAGGCACTTCGGCCCCCACCCCTTGGCGACGTTCACCGTGGCCAGCTTGGTGACCCACGTGGGCTGCTTGTTCCAGGTGGTGCTCTTGCTGATGGTGTTGGTCGCCCAGGCCTCCACCTTGCGGGCACTGCAGGAGTACGACCACGTCTCGTACGTGCGCAGCGTGGCCTTGACGATCTGCTTGCCGTGGATGGCCGAGCCGGTGTTCATCTGGAAGAACGAGCGGTTCTTCTGCGAGTTGACGTGGCCCACCCTGGCGACGTCGCTGGAGTTGAGGTAGTTGGAGTTGGGCCAGTTGCTCCAGACGGCCGTCCAGGCGTTGCGGGCGGCCGAGAAGTACGGGTCGAGGTAGACGGGGAAGCGGGTCCCCGGGTCCGTCAACATCTTCCGGTCTGGCCTGAGCCGCAGCCGGCCGCCCGCCAGCCGCACGCCCATCGTGGCCTCCCTGGCCTCCGGCGAGCGTCCCTCCTTGAGCGCCTGCGGGCTCGTGATGCTCTCGGAGTCCCACATCTTCGGGGTGGGCGCGACGAAGATCGTGCCGTCGTTGTCGTCGACGGCCTCGATGTTGCCCGCGTTGTCCGCCTTCAGCGACAGGCCGGAGACGGAGAGCGGGAACGCCAGCTCGGTCAGCCCGGCCGCGGCGGCCCGCGACTTGACCACCAGGAGGTGCGAGAAGCCGTCCACGTCCGCGGTGACCTGGAGGTCCACGCCTGGCATGACCTCGGGGTAGGTGGCGGTGTCGCCTTTCAGCGCCGGCTTGGGCAAAGTGCCCGCCCACCCCAGCCGCATCGCCTTGCCCCCGCGCGACATGCCAGCCAGCGGACCGCTGCCGCCGCCGGAGAACGTCAGGCCGACCGCCGTGGCGACCGGCTCGACCACACCGTCGGGGCGCAGGCGGAGCGTGGTGTCGACAGGGACCCAGCGATCCCCCTTGCGCACGCGTACGGGCCGCACGTGCAGCTCCATGGTGAGCCTGCCGTCGGGCTGGGCGAACACCTGGCGGGTCTCGCTGCGCATCGACGCGACCTCGACCGGCCTGCCCGCGCGCCGGGCCATCGCCAGCGCGGCCCCTTCGGTCTCCGCCGGGACGTTCGCCGGCGGCCCGGCCACCCACGGTGATCGCTCCTGTGCGGACACCGCCTGCGGAACCACTAAGATCGTCGCCGATAACGCCGCCGCGGCCACTCCACGCATCACCCGCATACGTTCCTCGCCCACGCTGAGCAGGGGTTACGCGCGGGACTCAAGCGCCCGGCGTCTCCACGATCTTCGGTTGACGATCGGATTCTCACCCCGGTCAATTAGCTTGGTCCAGAGTTCTGCTCATTCTGCTCAAAAAATTTTCAGTGATCTTGAGCACATGGAAGTATCCGCCAAGGCGGTCTCAGACCTCCGTCGGGAGCGGCCACGTCCCCGGATTCACCCGCTTGACGATCTCGTCCAGCGCGATGCGCACGTACGGCTCCCCCACCCACAGGTGCTTGGCGCCGTCGACCCCGACGACCTCGGCCTGCGGCACCCGGGCGAACCGCTCGCGGGCCTCCTCGGGCCGCAGATAGTCGTCGAACTCGGGCACCAGGGCGACCAGCGGCCGCCCGAACCGCGTCCAGGCGTCCAGGTCGTCGTCGGTGGCCCGGTGGAGCGGGGGCGAGAGCAGGATCGCGCCCTCCACGAGCGGATCGTGCGCCCATTTCAGCGTCAGCTCGGTGCCGAACGACCAGCCGACCACCCACACGTGTGGCAGATCGTGGAACTCGGCGTATTCGAGGGCCGCGGCCACGTCGAACCGCTCACCCTGGCCGCCGTCGAACGTGCCCTCCGAGGTGCCGCGCTCCGACGAGGTGCCGCGCGTGTTGAAGCGCAGCACGGCCAGGTCGGCGAGGGCCGGCAGGCGGTTGGCGGCCTTCTTGAAGACGTGGCTGTCCATGAAGCCGCCGTGGGTGGGCAGCGGGTGCAGCGTGACCAGCGTGGCCACGGGAGGCCGTTCTAAGGGCAGGGCCAGCTCGCCGACCAAGGTCAGGCCGTCGCCGGTGTGCAACTCGATGGGCTCTCGCCGGGCGGGCAGCACTGTGGCCGCGCGAATCTCCACCATGGGTCCTCTCAGTAACGGCTGCGGCCTGGGCCGCGGTCGAGTCTCTTACGCCAGCAGGCCTGGTGCCAGTGGCGGCGCTCCTCGTCGCCGCCCGGCCAGGCGGGCCAGGCCACGATGTGCGGCAGCCCTGCGCGGATCTCCTGGTCGCATCCCGGGCATCGGTAGTTCTTCGTGGAGGACGACCCGGTCAGCATGCGTACTTTCCACGAGCCGTCGGGCCACTCCTCCACCTTGTCCAGGCCGGTCGGGAAGCCGAAGGGGCGGGAGGACTCCCTGCGGCGGGCGCGACGCGGGCTCATCCGCGAGAGAAACCCATCACACCCATATCCGCCATCCGCGGCGTTCCCACCTTGCCGAGACCGGCCGCCTCCACCCGTTCAAACGCCATGCGACCAGTTTTCCAGAGCCGCTAAGGTGGAGCGTCATGCGGTTGGTCATCGCGCGGTGCAGCGTGGATTATGTCGGACGGCTCACGGCGCACCTGCCGATGGCGCCGCGACTTGTGCTGATCAAAGCGGACGGCAGCGTGAGCATTCATGCCGACGACCGCGCGTTCAAGCCGCTCAACTGGATGAATCCACCGTGCAAGCTCAAAGAGGACGGCGAGACCTGGACGGTCACGCACGGCAAGACCGGCGAGAAGCTCGTCCTCACCATGGCGGAGATCCTCCACGACTCCAGCCACGAGCTGGGCGTCGATCCCGGGCTGATCAAGGACGGCGTGGAAGCCCACCTGCAGGAGCTGCTCGCCGAGCACATCACCACGTTGGGCGACGGCTATTCGTTGATCCGGCGCGAATACATGACGGCGATCGGCCCCGTCGACATCCTGTGCCGCGACGGGCACGGAGCGACGGTGGCCGTCGAGATCAAGCGCCGGGGCGAGATCGACGGCGTCGAGCAGCTGACCCGCTACCTCGAACTGCTCAACCGCGACCCGCTGCTGTCACCCGTTCGCGGGGTCTTCGCCGCCCAGGAGATCAAACCCCAAGCCCGCGTCCTCGCCTCCGACCGCGGCATCTCCTGCGTCACTCTCGACTACGACGCCCTCCGCGGCATCCAACCCGAGAACCCGACTCTGTTCTGATCATCTTTTACGGCTCCGCGGAGGCCGGCCACCCGCCGCACTCCGGCTGACGGCCTTCCAGGGAACGGCCTCTGACCCTGCAGGGGGGACCCGCCGCTACGGCGCGCTCTGTGGGTCCTGTAAGTGGTGAGATCCCGGCTCACCGGCTCTCTCCGCAGCCGTCCGGCGTGGGTGTGGGGCGGTTGGGGGGCTGTGGTAAGCGGGGGGTGAGCGGTTTATGGTGACGCCATGGCGACGCTGACGTTCGACTCACTCAATCCGGCGACCGGCGAGATCGTCGGCAGTCACCCCAACCAGGCCCCCGAGGCCGTGCACCAGGCGGTGGGGCGGGCGGAGGAGGCCGCCCGGTGGTGGGCCGCGATCGGGGCGGCCGAGCGGAGGCGGCGGCTGCTCGACTACAAGGCGGTCGTCACCCGGGAGCTCAGGGCCCTCGCCAAGCTGGTCCACGAGGAGACGGGCAAACCGGTCGGCGACGCCACGCTGGAGATCGTCCTGGCCATCACGCACCTCGACTGGGCCGCCCGCAACGCGGCGAAGGTGCTGGGCCGCCGCCGGGTCGCCACCGGCATGATCGGCCTCAACCTGACCGCCACCCTCGAATACCTGCCGCTGGGCGTGGTCGGTGTGATCGGCCCGTGGAACTACCCGGTCTTCACCCCGATGGGTTCCATCGCCTACGCGCTCGCGGCCGGCAACGCGGTCGTGTTCAAGCCGAGCGAGCTCACCCCCGGCATCGGCGTGCGGCTGGCGGAGCTGTTCGAGGAGTCCGTGCCGGAGCACCCGGTGCTGCAGAGCGTGACGGGGCTGGGGGAGACGGGGGCGGCGCTGGCCGCGGACCCGAGGGTGAAGAAGGTGGCGTTCACCGGCTCGACCGCCACGGCGAAGCGTGTCATGGCGGCCTGCGCCGAGAACCTCACGCCGATCGTGGCCGAGTGCGGCGGCAAGGACGCGTTCATCGTGGACGCCGACGCCGACCTCCGGGCGGCGGCGGACGCCTGCCTGTGGGGCGCGATGTCCAACGCGGGCCAGACGTGCGTGGGCGTCGAACGTGTCTACGTCGTCGACGCCGTCTATGACGGTTTCATGCGCGAGCTGTCCGAGCGGGTTGCCGGTGTGCGGGCGGGCGAGCACTACGGCCCGATCACGATGCCCGGTCAGGTGGACATCATCAAGCGGCACATCGACGACGCCGCCAAGGCTGGACGCGTGGTGGCCGGCGGCGCCGACGCGGTGCGGGCGCCGTACGTCGACCCGGTGATCGTGGAGGACGTGCCGGAGGACTCCCCCTCGGTGCGGGAGGAGACGTTCGGGCCGACCCTCACCGTGCGGCGCACCCGTGACGCGCACGAGGCGCTGGAGCTGGCCAACGCCTCGGCCTACGGGCTGGGCGGCACGGTGTTCTCCAGGAACGCGCGGCGGGCGACGGACCTGGCCCGGAGGATGCGCACGGGGATGACCGCCATCAACTCGGTGATCTCGTTCGCCGGGGTTCCGGCGCTGCCGTTCGGCGGGATGGGCGATTCGGGGTTCGGCCGGATCCACGGAGCCGACGGTCTGCGCGAGTTCGCCAGGCCCAAGGCGATCTCCCGGCAGCGCTTCGCGATGCCCGGAATGAACCTGACGTCGTTCTCTCGGGGGCCCGCGGAACTTGAGCGGCTGATCAGGCTTGTCACGTTCTTGCACGGGCGACGTAAGAGATAATCGCCGCACTCTTTCCCAAATCCGATCATCCGTCCATAATTGTGTGCTCTGGGGGCCACGATCATGTTGGACGGGTGGAATGTGAACCGGTCTTACCGGGGAATGTCGGCTGAGCAAAGGCTGGCGGACAGACGAGAGCGGCTGATGACGGCCGCGTACACGCTATACGCGAAACCGGGTTTCGCGGCGACGACCATCGAAAGGTTGTGCTCGGAGGCGAGGATCTCCAACCGGGCCTTCTACGAATGTTTCGGCGGCCGCGAAGAGCTCCTTCGGGCGTTGCACGAACGCTGCGTGGAGGAAAGCCTGGCATTCGTGGCCAAGGCCTTACAGGAGGCGCCCGACACGCTGGCGGGCCGGGTGGAGGCGGGGATTCGCGCGTACGTCGAGTTCGCCACGGCCGACTGGCGCCGGGCCCGCATCATGCACGTCGAGGTGCGCAGATCGGGGGATGTGCTGGCCATGTCGCGCCAGCGCGCGGTGGACTCGTTCGCCCGGCTCGTGGAGGAGGCGTCCGCCGATTTCCAGCAGGCCTCCCCGCTCAATCGGCGCTTGGTGGCGCTGGGTGTCATTGGCGTCCTGCAAGAGTTGCTCATCGAATGGCTGCTCTCCGAGGATCAACCGGAGATCGACGAACTCGTCGCCGTCGCCGTGCACATCTTCAACCGCAGCCTCGGCCCCGGCTGACTCCGCATAACCATCTCTTTCGCACGACGATTCAGAGCGGTATCGCGGACATCCGTAATCTGCTTTTTGTCTAAGCCAAGAAAGAGCGGGCGACGGCTGATCGTTGCCCGCTCCGATATGTCACCTCAGGCCACCGCGGCAGCGGGAACCTCCACGTGCAGCACCCGATTCAGCCGGGTCACCGCGAGTATCCGCATGATCCGCGGGGGCACCCCCCGAAGAACGAGGCGACGTTGCACGCTCAGCGCGCGCCGATGCGCTCCCACAAGCACTCCGAGACCGGTCGCGTCGATCATCTCCAGCTTGGAGAGATCGAGGATCAGGTCGCCTTCGCCGGTGTCGAGAGCCTTGTGCAGGCGCTCACGCACCCCGGCCGACGTCCCAGCGTCCAGCCGGGCCCCTATCCGCACCACCTGGGCTCTCGGATTCCCCCGGACGCGCATGTCACCTCCTCAGCCACGCCTGCGGGCAGGTCGCGACCAGCGCGAACCGCGCCGGGTGAAACCCCCCGCAAAACTCTCCTACCCACGTATCGGAAGTGACACGACTGCGTTCAGCACGAACTCGCCATCGCCTGCCGGCTGGGCGCTCACCTTCCCGCCCGCGGCGGCCAGCCGCTCCCTCAGGCCCGCCAGGCCGCTCCCCGGCTCCTCGCTCTGACGCTCGACCGCCCCGTCGTTGCGCACCTCCAGCTCCGCCTCCTCATCGGTGAAGCGGATCGTGATGCGGCAGAACGTCGCGACGCTGTGCTTGAGCACGTTGGTCACCGCCTCGCGGACCGCGTAGGCGAACACCGGCGCCACCCCGTCGGGCAGCTCGCGGTAGGGCAGGCGTGTCTCGCAGCGGACCCCCGCCGCTTCGAGTACGCCTTCAACGCTATTCAGCTCGGCGGCCAAGTCAAGCTCGCGGTAGCCGCGCACCGCCTGGCGCAGCTCCCTGAGCGCCTTCCTGGTCAGCGTGTTGACCTCCGCCATCTCGGCCCTCGCCGCGCCGGCGTCCTTGCCCGACAGCCGTACGGCCAGCTCCGTCTTGACCGCGATGGCGGACAGCTGGTGCCCCACGAGGTCGTGCAGGTCCCTTGAGAAACGCAGCCGCTCCTCCGCCAGGGCCAGCCGCGTGTGCGCGTCGCGGCCCTCGTGGGCCTCCATGGCCAGCCTCCAGATCAGGAGCCAGATCCGGCCGGACGGCGGCAGGAGCACGCACCAGAGACCGTAGAGCAAGGCGTAGTAGAGGAAACCCCGATCGGTGGACACGTCGAGGGCCATGGCGCCCGGCGCCAACGCCAGCGTGACACCGGCCACCCAGGTCCCGAGCAGTTGCAGGACAAGCGTGCGGATGGAGACGCCGAGCATGGCGACGCCCAGCCAGGCCACGAGGACGAAACCCCATCCGATCGGGTCCGCCCCGCCCGCGCCCGCCGCGACCAACGCGAGAACCGCCGCCACCACCACCTGCCTGGTGGGGTAGCGGCGGTCCAGGATCGCGTCGGCGATGCGCGGGTAGAGCCAGGTGAACCCGCCGGCGGCGATCAGCGCCGGAACGGCCCGCCACCACGAGAACGTACCCTCCGCCTGTGCGGTCACGGACGAGACGGCGATGAGCGGCCACATCATCAGCAAGCCCGAGACGATCATCACCCAGGTGAGGCGCCGTGCCCGCTTGATCGGGTCCATCTACTTCGTGCGCAGCACGTCGCCGAGTTTGAGTCGGGCCCCCGTCCGCAGCACCGCGCGCTCGTAGATCTTGGCCCCGAAGGCCAGCACCGCGAGCACGGCCAGGACCATCGCCGCCATGGACGCGCCCACCTGCCACAGCGGCACCTCGGTCGCCGCCATCCGCACCGGCATGACCATGGACGAGAACGGCGGGATGTACGACACGACCGTGGCCAGCGTGCCTGTCGCGTCGTTGGTGGCGTAGAAGGCGACGAAGTAAGTGATCATAATGAGCATGGTCAGCGGCGTCAGCACCGAGCCCACCTCCTCCTGCCGCGAGACCAGCGATCCGAAGGCCGCCGCCAGCGCCGCGAAGAAGGCGTAGCCGAGGACGAACCACACCAGCACCGCGGCCACCAGACCCGGGATGCCGGGCGGGAAGTCGGTGGCGATGCCCGAGGCCATCGCCGAGCCGAGCCCGACGACCAGGATGGTGACCAGGTTGATCAGGCCGAGCGCGCCCAGCCCCACGATCTTCCCGCCGAGCAGCTGCCACGGCCGCACGGTGGAGAGCAGGATCTCCACGATCCTGCTGCCCTTCTCCTCCACCACGCCCATGGCCACCATCATGACCTGGCCCATGATGAGCATGAAAAGCACGAGGACGAGCACCACGGCGATGCCGGCGCGCGCGGACTCGTACCGCGTGTCGGCGCCCACGGACTGCATCTGCAGCGGCGGGATGGACATGCCGGCGGCGCCGAGCTTGACCTCTCGGTTCACGCTCTGCAGCAGCACGCCGAGTTGCCCGTCGATCTCCCCGTCCGTCAGCACCTTGGCGCCGTTGACCAGCACCGCGTCCACGTCGCCGTCGAGCACCGCCTGCGTCGCCGTACCCTCGTCGGGGAACTCCCGCCACTCGAACTTCGTGTCGGGCGCGGCGGCCTGCAGCGGGAGCTGCTGGGAGTTGACGGTGCCCAGCGTGTAGGAGTCGTCACCGCCCAGCACCTTGGGAGCGAACGAGACCGCCGCCACCAGCACCGCCGTGACGAGCAGGCCGATGACGAACCCCTTCGTCCGCACCTGTGTGGTGATCTCCCTGCGGGCGACCAGCATCAGTCCGTTCACGCCACGGCCTCCTTGAAGATCTCGGTGAGGCTCGGCTGCTCGGCCCCGAAGTGTTCGACTCGCCCCGCCTTCACGGCGCGACGCAGGATCTCCTGGTCATCGCCGCCGGTGGTGCGCAGGGTGTGCCGGTCGCCATCGACGGTGACCGTGCCCGGCAGGCCGTCCGCCCAGCCCGGGGCGGGGTTCCTGACAACCACGCGCAGCTCGTTCCGCTCGGCCGCCCGCAGGTCGGCCACCGCGCCCGCGGCGACCATCCGCCCGGCCGAGACGATGCCCACGGAGTCGCACAGCCGCTCCACCAGCTCCAGCTGGTGACTGGAGAAGATCACCGGCACGCCTCCCCTGCACCGCTCCTGCAGCACCGTGGCCAGCGCGTCGACCGCGATCGGGTCGAGCCCGGAGAACGGCTCGTCCAGGATGAGCAGCTCGGGGTCGTGGATCAGGGCCACGGCGAGCTGCACCCGCTGCTGGTTGCCCAGCGAGAGGGCCTGCACCGCGTCGTTCTTGCGCTCGGTCAGCCCGAGCTGTTCCAGCAGGTCGTCAGTGGCCTTCGTGACGGCCGTCGTGCTCATCCCGTGCAGGCGGCCGAAGTACTCGATCTGCTCGGCGACCCGCATCTTCTGGTACAGACCACGCTCCTCCGGCATGTAGCCGAAGCGCCGGCGGTCGTCTGGCGAGAGCGGCGCGCCCCGCAGCGTCACCGAGCCGGAGTCCGCCTGGAGCACGCCCATCACGATGCGCATCGTCGTGGTCTTGCCCGCGCCGTTCGCGCCGACGAACCCGAACATCTCGCCCGGCCGTACGGTGAAGCTGATCCCGTCCAAGGCGATCTTGCCGGCTGAGGCGCCGGAACCGCCCGCGAAACGCTTGCGCAGCTCGTTGATCTCGAGCATCAGGTCATCTCCTTCATCATGCGCCAATCATGGCTTTCACCCGTTTCTTCGAGCCAGTCGCCGAAATCACCGGCGCGATATGGATCCCGCGTCCGATGTCGATGACATTTGTCACGAGTACGCTGAGGCCATGACGCGCGCCGACAAGGACAAGCCGGTCGTCCTCTCCCGCATCTACACCCGCACGGGCGACGACGGCACCACCACGCTGAGCGACATGAGCCCCGCCCCGAAGACCGACCTCCGGCTCGCGGCCTACGCCGACGTGGAAGAGGCCAACGCCCACCTGGGGGTCGCGCTCTCGCACGGCACCCTGCCCGCCGACCTGGTGGAGGTGCTCGTACGCGTCCAGAACGAGCTCTTCGACCTGGGGGCCGACCTGGCCACGCCGGTCGTGGCGAACCCCGACTTCCCGCCCCTGCGGGTGGAACAGTCGTACATCGACTGGCTGGAGACCCAGTGCGACCGCTTCAACGCCGGCCTCAAACCGCTGCGCAGCTTCATCCTGCCCGGCGGCGACCCCGCCACGGCGGCGCTGCACGTCGCCAGGGTCACGGTGCGCAGAGCCGAACGTACGGCCTGGGCCGCGCTCCAGGCGCACGACGACATGAACGTGCTGACGGCGAAATACCTCAACCGGCTGTCCGACCTGCTCTTCATCACCTGCCGGGTCGCCCACGCCGGCAACGAGATACTCTGGAAGCCCGGCGGCACCCGCTGAACGCAGGCGTCAGGCGCTGAGGCGCTGAGGCGCTGAGGTCAGGCGACGTCCAGATAGGCGCTCGGCGGCGCCGACTCCAACCAGGCGAGAAAGCCCGTCAGCGCGTCGGCGCTCATCGCGATGGACACGCCGCGCGTGCTCCCGCTGAGATCCACCGCGAACATCCCGCCCTCGATCTCGCGGCGGGGAGAAACGACGAGGCCGCGCCTCGCGATAGCGTGGCGCGGCCTCAGTCGGACACCCAGAAGCGGGATCCAGTGGAGCTCCCCGTCGGCGTAGCGGGCTACGCCGCTCTGCCAGGCCCGCTCCCCCACCCGCAGACGACAGGGCACGCTGCCGCGCGAGCGGGTCAACGTGACCCAGCGCAGGACCACGAGGGCGGCGAACAGCACCAGGACCATCACAACCGTCGCCATCATGCCGCCCCCTGCGCCCCGTTGGGAATATTAAACCTCTTCGCCCGCCGCGCGGAGCCGAGCCCTGGCACGCTTGGCCTCGATCGCCGCGTCGGCGTCTTCCTGGTTGGCCTCGATCGAGGCCTGGGCCCGGTCGAGAGCGTCACGGGCAGCCGCGACGTCGACCTCGGAACCGAGCTCGGCCACCTCGGCGAGCACGGACACCTCGTCGTCGGCCACGGAGATGAAGCCTCCGTGCACGGCCGCCGCGAGATCGCCCTCGCCTTCCCGCTTGATGCGCAGCACGCCGCCCTCGACGAGGACGCCGAGCACAGGTGCGTGTTGCGGCATGATACCGATCTCGCCGTCCACGGTCTTGGCAATCACCATGTCGGCCTCGCCCGACCAGATCTCACGCTCGGGTGAGACAACCCCTACGCGTAGCTTCGCCACTTGTGTAGGTTCCTTTCCGATCAGGTGGTGGCACGGCGGGCGGCCGTACCACCACCGTAGGTCCGGGCTCGCAAGGCTCGCCCTTCAGGTGGGTCCGGGCTCGCAAGGCTCGCCCTTCAGGTGGGTCCGGGCTCGCAAGGCTCGCCCTTCAGGTGGGTCCGGGCTCGCAAGGCTCGCCCTTCAGGTGGGTCCGGGCTCGCAGAGCTCGCCCTTCGACTGGGGCGATTTAGCGGCGCTCGAGTTCCTTGGCCTTGGCCACGGCCTGCTCGATGCCACCGACCATGAAGAACGCCTGCTCGGGGAGGTGGTCGTACTCGCCCGCGCACAGGCCCTTGAAGGAGGCGATGGTCTCGTCCAGCGGGACGGTCTCGCCCGGCTGGCCGGTGAACGCCTCGGCGGCGTACATCGGGTGCGACAGGAACCGCTCGATGCGGCGGGCCCGCTGCACGGTGACCTTGTCCTCCTCGGACAGCTCGTCGATACCGAGGATCGCGATGATGTCCTGGAGCTCTCGGTATTTCTGCAGGATCCGCTTGGTCTCCTGGGCGACCCGGTAGTGCTCCTCGCCCAGGATCTGCGGGTCGAGGATCCGGGAGGAGGAGTCGAGCGGGTCCACCGCGGGGTAGATGCCCTTCTCCGAGATCGGCCGGGAGAGCACGGTCTGCGCGTCGAGGTGCGCGAACGCGTTGTGCGGGGCCGGGTCGGTGATGTCGTCGGCGGGCACGTAGATCGCCTGCATGGAGGTGATCGAGTGACCGCGCGTCGAGGTGATGCGCTCCTGGAGCACACCCATCTCGTCGGCCAGCGTGGGCTGGTAACCCACGGCGGACGGCATACGGCCGAGCAGGGTCGAAACCTCCGAGCCGGCCTGCGTGAAGCGGAAGATGTTGTCGATGAAGAGCAACACGTCCTGCTTCTGCACGTCGCGGAAGTATTCGGCCATGGTCAGCGCCGACAGCGCCACGCGCAGACGGGTGCCCGGCGGCTCGTCCATCTGGCCGAAGACGAGCGCGGTGTCCTTGAGGACGTCCGCCTCCTCCATCTCCAGCCACAGATCGTTGCCCTCACGGGTGCGCTCGCCCACACCGGCGAAGCAGGAGGTGCCGCCGAAGTTACGGGCGACGCGGCGGATCATCTCCTGGATGAGCACCGTCTTGCCCACGCCGGCGCCGCCGAACAGGCCGATCTTCCCGCCCTGCACGTAGGGAGTGAGCAGGTCGATGACCTTGATGCCGGTGACGAGCAGCTCGGTGCGGGACTCGAGCTGGTCGAACGCCGGGGAGGGACGGTGGATGCCCCACCGCTCCTCGACCTTGAGCGACGCGGTGGGCACGTCGAGCGTCTCGCCCAGCGCGTTCCACACGTGGCCCTTGACGACGTCGCCGACCGGCACGGAGATCGGGCCGCCGGTGTCCTGCACCGCCTGACCGCGGACCATGCCGTCGGTGGGCTGCATGGAGATGGCGCGCACGAGGTTGTCGCCCAGGTGCTGGGCCACCTCGAGGGTCAGGGTCCTGGTCTCGCCGCCGAGGGTCACCTCGACCTTGAGCGCGTTGTAGATCTCGGGCATCGCGTCGACGGGGAACTCCACGTCGACGACCGCGCCGGTGACACGTGCCACGCGGCCTGTGCCGGCCGCCGCGGCTTCCACAGTTTCAACAGCCTCTGCAGTCATTTCACTCTTTCCCCGCTGCGGCGTCAGCGAGCGCGTTGGCCCCACCGACGATCTCGCTGATTTCCTGGGTGATCTCCGCCTGGCGAGCCTGGTTCATCTCCTGGGTGAGCAGCCGCATCAGCTCGTTGGCGTTGTCGGTCGCGGACTTCATCGCGCGCCGCCGCGCGGCCTCCTCGGAGGCCGCCGACTGCAGCAGCGCCGTGAAGATCCGAGACTCGACGTAACGCGGCAGCAGCGACTCGAGAACGTCGCCCGCGGTCGGCTCGAACTCGAAGTAAGGCGGGATCACGGTGGACTCCGTCGCCTCGGTCTCCTCGACCTCGAGCGGCAGGACCCGCTTGACCACGACGTTCTGGGTCAGCATGGAGACGAACTCGGTCGAGACGATGTGGATCTCGTCGATCCCGTTGTCGTCCTTGAACGAGTCGATCAGCGTCTGCGCGATCTCCTTGGCGTCGGCGTAGGCCGGCTTCCTGGAGAAGCCGACCCACTGGCCACCCATCTCACGCTGGCGGAAGGTGTGCCAGGTGACACCCTTGCGCCCGGTGACGAACGGCACGACGTCCAGGCCGCGGCCCTCCAGCAACCCGCGCAGGGCCTCGGCCTCGCGCAGGACGTTGGCGTTGAAGCCGCCGCAGAACCCGCTGTCGCTGGTGACGATGAGGACGCCCGCCCTGGCGGGGTTGTCCTTCGCCACGGTCAGCGGATGGTCGACGCTGGCCGCGTTGCTGACGACGCCGGTGACGGCGCGAGTGATCTCACGCTCGTACGGCAGCGCCGCCTGCATCCGCTGCTGCGCCCTCACGATCCGTGAAGAGGCGATGAGCTCCTGGGCGCGCGTGATCTTCGCGGTCGACTTGACCGAGTTGATCCGCCGCCGCAGCAGCCTTAGCTGGGCACCCATGACCTACTTCTCCGCCCGACGGACGACCTTCTTGATCTTCTCCTGGCCGACCTCTTCGGCCTCCAGCGGCGCCACCGGCTCGTCCTTGACCAGCAGCTCGCCCGTGGAGGTGGTGAAGCCCTTCTTGAACTCCGCGATGGCGTCCTTGAGCGCGGTCATCGTGTCGTCGGTGAGCTCGTTGGTCTCACGGATGGTGTCGAGGATGCCCTTGTGCGAGGACTGCAGGAAGTCGAGGAACTCCGTCTCGAAACGCCGCACGTCGTCGACCGGCACCTCGTCGAGCTCGCCGGTGGTGCCGCCCCACACCGACACGACCTGCCGCTCGACGGGGAACGGTTCGTACTGTGGCTGCTTGAGCAGCTCCACCAGGCGCTGACCGCGTTCGAGCTGGGCCTTGGAGGCCGCGTCGAGGTCGGACGCGAACGCCGCGAAGGCCTCCAGGTCGCGATACTGCGACAACGACAGCTTCAGCGTGCCCGCGACCTTACGCATGGCCTTGACCTGCGCGGAACCACCGACTCGGGACACCGAGATGCCGACGTTGATGGCCGGGCGCACACCCGCGTTGAACAGGTCGGTCTCGAGGAAGCACTGGCCGTCGGTGATGGAGATGACGTTGGTCGGGATGAACGCCGACACGTCGTTGCCCTTGGTCTCGATGACCGGCAGGCCCGTCATCGAGCCGCCGCCCATGTCGTCGGAGAGCTTGGCGCAGCGCTCCAGGAGCCTGGAGTGGAGGTAGAAGACGTCGCCGGGGAAGGCCTCGCGGCCCGGAGGGCGACGCAGCAGCAGGGACACGGCGCGGTAGGCGTCGGCCTGCTTGGTCAGGTCGTCGAAGACGATCAGAACGTGCTTGCCCTGGTACATCCAGTGCTGGCCGATGGCCGAGCCGGTGTAGGGGGCAAGGTATTTGTAGCCGGCCGGGTCGGAGGCGGGGGCGGCCACGATCGTGGTGTATTCGAGCGCGCCGGCCTCCTCCAGGCGGGCCTTGACCTGCGCGATCGTCGAGCCCTTCTGGCCGACCGCGACGTAGACGCAGCGCACCTGCTTCTCAGGGTCGCCCGACGCCCAGGCCTCGCGCTGGTTGAGGATCGTGTCGACCGCGATCGCGGTCTTGCCGGTGCCGCGGTCGCCGATGATCAGCTGACGCTGGCCGCGGCCGATCGGCGTCATGGCGTCGATCGCCTTGATGCCGGTCTGCAGCGGCTGCTTCACCGGCTGCCGCTGGACGACCGAGGGGGCCTGCAGTTCGAGGGCACGGGTGCCCTCGGCCTGGATGGCGCCCTTGCCGTCGAGCGGGTTGCCCAGGGGGTCGACCACGCGACCGAGGAAGTCGTCACCGACGGGCACGGACAGGACCTCGCCCGTCCTGCGGACCGTCTGGCCCTCCTCGATGCCGCTGAAGGCGCCCAGAATAACGGCACCGATCTCGCGGGTGTCGAGGTTAAGTGCCAGACCGCGCGTGCCGCCCTCGAACTCGAGCAGCTCGTTCGCCATCGCCGAGGGAAGGCCGGAGACATGGGCAATGCCGTCGCCGGCGTCGACGACGGTCCCGATCTCCTCGCGCGCGGCGCCTTCCGGTTCGTACGCCTGGACGAAGCGCTCAAGCGCGTCCCGGATCTCGTCCGGCCGGATCGTAAGCTCCGCCATCTCTACTCTGTCTCCCTATTCGCCTTAGCCGGCCAACCGGCGGCGGACTTCTTCGATTCGTCCCACAATGGTGGTGTCGATGATCTCGTCGCCGATGCGGACCGAGAACCCACCGAGCACTCGCTTGTCCACCTCGACGTTCAGGTGCACGTCACGGCCGTAGGAGGTGCGCAGCCACGCCATCAGGCGCTGGCGCTGCGCGTCGGTCAGCTCGACCGCGGTGCGCACCACCGCCACGAGGCGGCGGCGCTGCTCTGCCACGAGGTGACCGACCTCTTCCAGGCCCGACTCCAGGCTACGCCCACGCGGGTGCAGCACCAGCTGGTTGATCAGGCGCAGGCTCGTGGGGGCGACCTTGCCGTCGAGCAGCCGGCTCAGCAGCTCCTGCTTGCCGGCCTCCGGTGCTCCCGCGTCGGTGAGCGCCCGGCGCAGCTCCGGATTGGCGGCCACGATGCGGCCGAAGCGGAAGAGCTCGTCCTCCACCTCGTCGAGCCGTGACTGGCCCTCCGCCTCCGCGGCCGCGGAGGCGACGCCGAGCCGTTCGAGCACGTCGGCCAGGTCACCGGCGCGTGACCATCGCGCCGAGACCGCGGTCTCGGCGGTGGCGAGCGCCGCCTCGCTGATCCTGCCGTCGAGCAGCGAGCGGATCATGCCCGCCTTCTGCTCGCCCGGCCTGGACGGGTCGGACAGAGCACGGCGCAGGCCGTGCTCGCGGTCGAGCAGATCCGCGACCGCGAACAGCTCGTCGGAGAGCGTGCCGAGGTCGGCACTGCCGGCGACCGCGTTGAACCGCTCCTCGACCTCGGCCAGCGACGCCCTGCTCAGGCCCCTCATTAACGCACCGCCTGCGCGTTGGAGCTTTCCAGCTCGTCGAGGAATCGGTCGACGATGCGGCTCTGCCGGGTTTCGTCCTCGAGGGACTCGCCGACGATGCGGCCGGCCAGATCGGTCGACAGGCGGCCGATCTCCGCGCGGAGCTGGGCGAAGGCCGCCTGGCGGTCCGCCTCGATCTGCGCGTGCGCAGCCTCGACGAGACGCCGGGCCTCGGCCTGTGCCTCCTCGCGGAGCTCCGCCTTGATCTGCGCGGCCTGCTCGCGAGCCTCCTCGCGCAGCCTGGCCGCCTCCTGCCTGGCCTCGGCCAGCTGGTCGCGGTATTCCTGCTGCAGGACCTGTGCCTGGGCCTGCGCTTCTTCCGCCCTCTTGATGCCGCCCTCGATCGCGTCCGTACGCTCGGCCAGCGTCTTCTGGATGCGCGGGACAAGAATCTTGCCGACGACGATCAGGACGACGGCGAACGCGAAGATACCGACGACGAGCTCGTACGTGTGCGGGATGAGAGGGTTGGCCTCCCCATCCGAGGCGAGGAGCTTAGCTGCCATAGTCATGGATGCAGCCTTTCGTCAGGGTGGGAACTCGTCAGGCCGCGCCGATGCCCTGGAAGATGAACGGCGCGACGAGACCGATCAGAGCGAGGGCCTCGGTGAGGACGAAGCCGAGGAGCATGTTCTGGCGAATCAGGCCGTACGCCTCGGGCTGGCGGGCAATGGCCTGCACGCCCTGACCGAAGATGATGCCGACGCCGATGCCGGGGCCGATGGCGGCGAGACCGTAACCGATGGCGGTGACGTTGCCGGAGACCTCAGCGAGAACGCTCATTACTGTTTCCTTTACTGGACGGCCGGTGAAGCGGAGTCCCCACCGGTCTGGACAATTCCGGTATGTGGTTCTCAGTGCTCAGCGTGCAGCGAACTGCCGATGTACATCGCGGCCAGCATCGCGAACAGATAGGCCTGCAGGAACTCGATGAACATCTCGAAGCCCGTGAGGACGATGGTCATGAGGACGCCCACGACGCCGACGGGGGCGCCCAGCGGGGTCAGCTTCTCGAAGAGGAACCAGAAGCCCACCATGCTGAAGAACGCGAGCAGCATGTGCCCGGCGAACATGTTGGCGAACAGTCGGACGAAGTGCGTGAAGGGCGCGATGATCAGGTTGGACAGGAACTCGATCGGCGAGAGCAGCACGTAGATCGGCTTGGGCAGCCCCGGCGGGAACATCATGTTCTTGAAGTAGCCGACCGCGCCCTGGTGCTTCATGCCGAGGTAGACCTTGAGCACGTAGATCGAGATCGCCAGCACGGCGGGGAAGGCGATGTGCGAGGCCACGGGGAACTGGATCAGCGGGATGACGCCCATGAGGTTCCAGAGCAGGACCATGAAGAAGATCGAGACCAGCAGGCCCATCCACTGGTCGGCGTCCTTGCCCAGGAAGGGACGGGCGATCTGGTCACGGACGAACATGTAGCCGTATTCGACGACGTTCTGCACACCCCTCGGGACGATCTTGGGGTTGCCGAACGCCGCCCAGCACAGAACGATCACGGCGATCGCGCTGATGATGGCCAGCAGAACCGGCTTCGTGAACCAGTCGACCCCGGGGATGATGGGGGGCAGGTTGAACAACTCGTCTGGCGTAGGCGCCCCGAATTGATCGCCAGCGGGAGCGAGGACCGTCAGCGCATTCACGCGGCGTTCCCTTCAACGTCGTAGTGGATCACAAGAGTTTCCTCAGCGAAGCGGTTGCTGCTCCGGGCTAGCGACCGAACTTCCGGTAGACCAGGTAGCCGCCGAGCACAACCCCCAGGATCACGCCTATGGGGAAGAACGCGGACATGTCCAACCACCGGTCCAGCAACCATCCGAGGCCGCCGTAGATAGCCATCCCGGCGAGTAGATAGCTGGGGACTGACCACATGGCGTCGGCGAAGTCGCGACCGTCTTCTTCGGGTCGGCGTTCCTGTGCGCTCATCGCGGGCCCGACGATAGCAGGCGAACAGAGGACTAGTCATATCGGACCCCGTCCAGGCAAGAGCGTCATGCGTCGCCCTTTCCCGGAACTCCGGCCTCGGGGTCGACGTAAAGCATCTTGGTCTTCATGAAGGCGCGGACCTCGAATCCCGTCCACACGAGGGTGCAGACCACGACGGACCACGCGAAGGCCTGGGTGTTCCAGGCCGTGGTGTCGCGGAAGGCGGACAGCACGGCCATGATGGCCAGGACCTTGACGAGATAGCTCACCATCGCGGCGATCGCCATCATCTGGGGAGAGACCCGGGCGGCGTAGGACACCACGACGACGCTGACGCTGAAGAAGATCTCGACGAGCAGGGCACCCATGGCGGCACCGAACGCACCCTTGCCGCCCGCCGTCAGGAATGCGACCAGCACGGCGACCACCCCAACCGCAGAGGTCGGAATCGCGGCGCTTTTGAGTACGCGCACGTCATTGGCCTGCATCGGTGCTCCATCAGCCTGTTGTCAAGCGAGCGTTTGCTACCTCCAGAACCGGTGCGTCTGGAGTCCCTGCTCGTGAAAGATATCACAAGCTCACAGAAGACCGCTTTTACCTGCCGTTTCTAGTTCGCGATCACGAACGCCCCGGATGGACAGGAATGACCGAATTGCCCTCGACCGTCGAGCGGCCCTGCGGCGAGCCGTCTCCCGGCGGCGGCATCCGCCGTCTGACCTCCGGCTCCGGCGGGATCGGCGGCATCGGCCCCGTGGGCGGGCCGTCGTCGTCGGGGTCGTCGCGCGACGCCGTGTGCGCCCCGCCCCTGCCCCGCCAGCGCGGCAGGGCCATCAGCACCAGCACGGCCAGCGCGAGCACGATGACCACGGGGAACAGCAGGACCGGCACGCCGATGGTGGACATGCCCACGATGCCGAAGGCGAACAGGAACGCCCACGCGTACATGATCAGCACGGACCTGCGGTGCGAGTGGCCGATGTCCATCAGCCGGTGGTGCAGGTGGCCGCGGTCGGGCGCGAACGGCGACAGGCCGCGCGAGGTGCGCCGCACCACCGCGGTGATCAGGTCGACCAGCGGCAACACCAGCACCGCCGCCGGCAGGAGCAGCGGCAGCAGCACCGGCACCTTGTTCATGCCCTCGATGATCGCCGGGTCGAGCGGCGTCACGGTGACGATCGACGAGGCGAGCACGAGCCCGATGAGCATGGCCCCCGTGTCGCCCATGAAGATCTTCGCCGGATGGAAGTTGTGCGGCAGGAAGCCCAGGCACGCGCCGATGAGCACGGCGGCGATGGCGGCCGTCGTCGTGATGCGGCCACCGCTGATCTCCTCGGCGAGGAAGATCGAATAGGCCCAGGTGGCCATGCCCGCGATGCACACGACCCCCGCCGCCAGGCCGTCGAGCCCGTCGACGAAGTTGACCGCGTTGATGGTCACGACCACGACCATGATCGTGATGACGGTGCTGAGCGTGTAGTCGAGGCTGGTGGAGCCGCCCCAGTCCTGCGGCAGCGGGATGTAGAGGAGCCGGAGGTCGAAGAAGACCAGCACGCCGGCCGCCGCGATCTGCCCGGCGAGCTTGACGAAGGCGTCCATGCCCCACCAGTCGTCGAGGAACCCGGTGAGCGTGATGAGCCCGCCCGCGACGATCAGCGCGGTGACGGCGTCGCCGTCGGACTCGGCCAGGGCCGCGCCCGTGTGGGTGAGCCTGCTGGCCACCAGCAGCCCCACGACCAGGCCGCCGTACATCGCCAGGCCGCCCAGCCTGGGCGTCGGCGTGGTGTGCACGTCGCGCTCGCGAACCTCCGGCATGGCGCCGATGCCGATGGCGAAGCGGCGCACCAGAGGCACCAGCAGGTAGGTCACCGCTGCCGAGATGAGCGCCATGAAGAGGTATTCGCGCACGAACCTAGTTTCCCGGATGCTCCGGCCCGCTGTGACCGGAAAACGACACAGACCGGCTCAAAATTCGCTGAGATATGGCCGATGAATGGCGAGAAGGGCCGTCACCCTTGCCCTGACCTCCTCCGCAGCACCCGGATCGCGCACGGCCCTGGCGACCAGGGACCCCAGCTCTTTCAGATCCTCGGGCCCCATGCCCTGCGTCGTCACGCACGGCGTACCGACACGGATCCCCGATGTCACGGCCGCCGGCTCGGGATCGTACGGGATCACGTTGCGGTTGAGCGTGATGCCCGCGGCCGCGCACCTCCGCTCCGCCTCGACGCCCTGCACCCCCACCCCGCGCAGGTCGATCAGCGCCAGGTGCGTGTCGGTGCCCCCGGACACGGCCCGCATGCCCTCCGCGTCCAGCGCCTCCGCCAGCGCCCGCGCGTTCGCGATCACCTTCCTGGTGTAGCCGGCGAACTCCGGTCGCATCGCCTCCCCGAACGCCACCGCCTTGGCCGCCACCACGTGCATGAGCGGCCCGCCCTGGACGAACGGGAACACCGCCCGGTCGATCCTGGCTGCCAGCTCCCGCGTGCACAGGATGGCGCCGCCGCGCGGTCCGCGCAGCACCTTGTGCGTGGTGAAGGTCACGACGTCCGCGTACGGCACCGCCGACGGGATCGCACCGCCCGCCATCAACCCGATCGGGTGCGCCACGTCCGCCAGCAACCACGCACCCACCTCGTCCGCGATGCCGCGGAAGGCCGCGAAGTCGATCAGCCTCGGGTACGCCGTGGCACCGCACACGATGAGCTTCGGCTGGTGCCGCAGCGCGAGATCCCGCACCTCGTCGTAGTCGATGAGTTCACTGTCACGACGCACCCCGTACGACACGACGTCGAACCATCTTCCCGAGAAGTTCACCTTGGAGCCATGCGTGAGATGGCCGCCGTGCGGCAGGGCCATGGCCAGCATCGTGTCGCCCGGCTGGAGGAGCGCCGCGTAGGCGGCCAGGTTCGCCGAGGCGCCCGAGTGGGGCTGGACATTGGCGTGCTCCGCCCCGAACAACCGGCACGCCCGCTCGATCGCCAGCCGCTCGGCGCGGTCGACGACCTCGCAACCGCCGTAGTAACGCCGGCCCGGGTAACCCTCGGCGTACTTGTTCGTCAACGTGGACCCCAGCGCGGCCAGGACGGCGGGCGAGGTGAAGTTCTCGCTCGCGATGAGCTGGATCCCGCCGCGAACGCGGTCGAGCTCGTCGAGCAGAACCTGCGCGAGCTCGGGATCCTCCCGGCGCAGCAGCCCGAAGTCGGGACCGTAGTAGGGTTCCGCACCCATTTCCCCACTGTACGACCTGGTGTCCGTTTCTCCCATAGTGAGGTGATGCCCGGAATCCGTTCTTCCAGGACGGTCGTTGACCGACGAACGGCTGACGTGCGCGTGCACCCCGTCACTGGAACGCGTGCGGCGCGTTGGCCGTCGTCTGGATCCACCTCGGTGTGTCGGCCGCCTCGTCGCTGATCGCGGTCAGCACGGCATGCCGATAGACCGACAGCCTGGTGCGCCACTCGCGGATGTCCTCGACGTAGCGCTCGCCCACCGGGGCGTCCCACGTCTGCGGGCTCTTGGCCAGGGCGTACGCCTTGTCCAGGACCGTTCTGAGCGCCTCCAGCTGGGGCAGGACGGTGTTCCATGCGACGACCAGGCGCTGGTAGTCGGGATTGAACTCCCAGGCCCGCTGCGGGTTGTCCAAGGGGCCCGTGGAGCTGATGGGCGGGGTCTCGTCGCGCTGCTTGGGCTTGGGGG
>NZ_SMKP01000455.1:0-646 GCF_004349015.1 Nonomuraea diastatica | reverse complement strand
ATCCGCTGCCTCAAGCGCTACGTCGCCCGCGAAGTCTTCCCGATCATCACCGCAGCACTCTCACCAGCGCGTACTCCGCCCGCTGCGGCTTGACAAACATAGGGGCGTCATCACGCTCGTCCTCCAGCTCCGCACGCTCCTTCTCCCAGGCCGACTTCTCCTTGGCATGCTGCTTGACCAGCTCGGCCCTCTCCCGCCGCAGCCGCGCAAGCTCCACCTGCTCGGACTCCTTCAGCTTGCCGCCTCCGATGCCGTCCCGCCCGACCTGCCCTGCCGCGAGCCGGTCCATCTGCACCCAGTTGTACAGCGTGTACTCGTTGATCCCAAGATCCCGCGCTACGTGCGCGACGGGCTTGCGGGTCTCCCTGACGATCCTCACCGCCCCAGCCCGGAACTCCGGATCAAAACGACGCCTCGTGGTACCTGCCACGACCCAACCTCTCCCGATTCGATCTCCACGCTACGAGGGGAAGCCCACATCGCCGCCGATGTCGACACGTGCAGGGCTGTCTCGCCTAGTACTCCAGTGACACATCGCGATCATGGATCGGATCGGCGCTGGTAGTGGTAGTGCCGGGCTGTGGCTTGGTGGCGTCGGCGCCAGTGTGACCAGCGCAGAACGTCCGTGATGGAGCGGTGCCGGATC
>NZ_SMKP01000454.1:0-674 GCF_004349015.1 Nonomuraea diastatica | reverse complement strand
GGCGGTCAACTCGGTGAGAGCCTGAACCAGCAACGCACACACCTGACCCGGATCAATCGCCGCCTGCACCTGCGCCGTCACCGCGAACCCGGTTCCCGTGTCGTCGACGGAGACCGTGACCGGGTAGTTGGTGTGGTCCCGGTCGGCAAGCACTTGGACGCCCTGCCAGGCGTCGAGGTCGTCGGCGGTCCCGGCGGTTCTGTGCCGATAGTTGAGCAGGCTGGTGAACAACGGCGTGCCGTACGGCAAGCCGCTGCACCGCTGCGCCAGGCTCAGCGAGGCGTGCTCGTGCCGGAGAAGGTCGGTCAGCAGCCGGTGCGTGTCCGCGAGCCCCTCGGAGGTGGTCCGGTCAGTCACGGCGATACGGACCGGCAGAGTGTTGATGAACGCACCGACACCACGGCGGCTGCCCGCATCACCCTGCATACGACCGAACAACACGGTCCCGAACACGGCGTCGTCGCGGCCGGTCAGCCGGGCCACGACCAGCGCCCACGCCAGATGGAACAGCGCCGCCGCCGACACGCCGGACCGGCGGGCCAGATCACGAATCCGCGCCGTGATGTCGTCATCGACCGTGATCTCGGCCTGGGCAACGCCACTGCCATCACCGTGCACGTCCAGCACCCCATAAGGCGCACACGGCTCCTCAACATCGCCGAGCATGCCGGTGA
>NZ_SMKP01000047.1:0-57586 GCF_004349015.1 Nonomuraea diastatica | reverse complement strand
GCACTCCCCCGTCCACCGCCCAGACCTCCGGATGGGTGCGGAACCATGAGGGCGTGTGCGCCGCCCGTACGGTGACGGGTCTGAGGGGTGGCAACACCCGGTACGCGAGAACGCACCGGTCGAAGACCGGTTCCCTCGGCTTGACGTCCTGGCCCAGGGCGACCTCCAGCGCCAGCCTGAAGGGGTCGAGATCGCTGCCCCTGCGCAGCAGCCGCCCTGTGGTTCCCCCCATCCGCCCGTTGACCTCGATCACCCGCGGCCCTTCCGGGGTGAATTTGACCTCGACGTGGGAGATGCCGGTGGTGATGCCGACCGCGTGGATGGCGGTTTCCGCCGCCTCCAGCACCTGCTCGCGGTAGTCGTCCGGGAGGCTGTCCGGGATCACGAATCCGGTCTCCCTGCAGGGCGCTGTCAGCGGAAGTCTTTCAACGATCGCGAAGTGCCAGCAGCGGCCGTGGCTGACGGCGGTCTCGACCGAGCAGTAGTCGCCGAGCCACGGCGAGGAGGGGTTCCGTCCAGGGGACAACATCTCCTCCACGACCCAGGCTTCTGCCTGCGACGAGGGGTCGATCCCGCGGACGTCCGCCCAGGAGGTGCAGGGATAGACGTCTACGCTGGCCGTGCCGCGAGCGGGCTTGACGATGGCGGGGAGACCGATCTCCCGTACGGCGCCCTCGAAGCTCTCCGGGCCGGGCACGGTCACCTGCCGGAGCGGAGCCGCACCGCTGCCGTTCAGCAGAGACCGTTGGCGCACCTTGTCGGTGAGTGCGTCGACGACCTCCGGCGAGTGGAAGGGCAGGCCGAGACGTTGAGCCAGGCCGGCCGTCTCGGCCAGCACGAACTCGCTGAACGTCGTGATCCCCCGCACCCGGCCGGCGAGCCGGGCGGCGATGCCCTCTTCTGACGACGCGGCGAGGTCGTACGTTTCCGCCATCTCCTCCATGAACGCCAGTACGGACCGGGTGTGCTCCTGACGGCCGTCGGCGACGAAGACCACCTCGCACAGTCCGTCGGCGGCGTCCATGATCTCGGCAGGGCTGGCGGAGCCGAGGGCATAGACGACCAGGACGGTGGGGAGCTCCAGTGTCATGCCGGCTCCACCGCCGTGAACTCGATCGGCATGCCGGTGATGCCCAGGATGAAGTTCGAGCGCAGGCGGGTGATCTCGCCGGCCACCCGGAAGCCGAGATCGCCGGAGAACAACCGCTTGAACAGGACGCTGAGCTCGATCTGGGCCACCATCGCACCGATGCACCGGTGGATTCCCTGTCCATAGGACAGGTGGCGGTTCGGTGTGCGCTGGATGTCGAACCGGTCCGCGGCGGGAAACTGCTTCTCGTCGCGGTTGGCCGAGGCGTTCCACAGCGTCACGTGATCGCCTCGGGAGAAGTCCTTCCCCCTGACGGTGACGTCCTGGGTGACCACGCGCTGGACGTACGCGTTGGTGGAGCTCCAGCGCAACATCTCGTTGATCGCGCTGTCCATGAGCCCCTGGTCGGCGCGCAGGAGCGCCTGCTGAGCGGGATTCTCGATGAACGCGAGCAGTCCTGTGCAGGCGGTGTACGAGGAGGTCTCATCACCGCCTACGGCGACGTTCAGGCAGTTGTAGAGAATGTCCTCCTCCGGCCAGGGCCTGCCGTTGATCTCCGAGCCGAGCAGGATGCTCACCAGGTCGTCCCCCGGTTTCGCGCGGCGCTCGCGGACGAGATCGGCGAAGATGTCGAAGATCTCGCCCTGGATCTCGCCCAGCCTGAGCCGGTCGTCGTCGGTGGTGTCCACCAGGAGCGGGTCCTGGAACCCGATCATCTTCCTGGTCAGGCCGATGAGTTCGTGTGCCTGGGCGTAGGAGACGCCCGTTATCGTCATCAGCGCGGCCGCGGGAAGCTCCGTCGCGATCTGCGTGGCGAAGTCGCAGCCGCCGTCGGCCCGCGCGCGCTCCAAGGCCGCGTCGACCAGTTCGGCGACCTTCGCCCCGATCAGGTGCACGGTCTGTTGCGCGAACGCGCGATGAATCTGCTGGCGCAACATACGGTGTCTGGGCGGATCCGAGGCCACCAGCATGCGGCCGGCGGCCGTGTCGGCCTCGTTGCGGAACGAGCCGCCGAGCATCGCGCCGCCCTGGGAGCTGAAAACAGCGTGGTCGTTGTAGGCGGCGGCCACGTCATCGTAGGTGGTCAGAGCCCAGAAACCGGCGCCGGCACCGGTCTGGTGCCAGTGCACGGGGTCGTTCGCCCGTAGCCAGGCGAACATGTCGTGGTGCCTGCCGCTGACGAACTGGTCGGGGTCCAGCAGGTCGATGGTGAGCGCGTCCATGCTCAGCCCTTCCGTTCGAGGTCGGCGGCGGCCTCATCGATCAGCTTGGCCAGATCCCTCAGCACGGTGTTGTCGAGAATGTCCCGAAATCCGATGGATACGCCCATGTCCTGCTGGAGCGTGCGCCGGACCCGGAAGGCGAGCAGGGAGTTGCCGCCGATCTCGAAGAAGTCGTCGTTGGCTCCGATGTGCTCGACGGACAGCAGGCGCTCCCACAGATCCGTCAGATAACGTTCCGTTCCGTCCGCGGGCGGCACGTAGCTGCGCCAACGGGACTGGTGGTCACGGAGATGCTGCTCCAGCGCCTGCCTGTCGCGCTTGCCGTGATCGTTGGAGGGGATCTCCTGCAGCGGCAGGATAGCGCTCGGGACCATGTAGTCCGGCAGCACTCCGGCCAGGCTCTCGCGTAGGTCCTTCGGCGGCAGGGCGTCGTCCACCACCACAAAGGCCACCAGCCGGACGCCGTCCCCGTCGCCGGCCGGCAGCACGACCACGTCCCTGACCTGGGGATGCCGTCCGATGACGCGCTCCACCTCTCCTGGCTCGACCCGGTAGCCGCGCACCTTCACCTGATCGTCGGCACGGCCGACGAATTCGAGCAGGCCATCCGCGCGTTCGCGGACCAGGTCACCGGTCGCGTACATGCGCCCGCCATCGCCGGCGAACGGGTCGGGCGGGAACCGCTCGTCGGTGAGCTCGGGCTGGTCGAGATAGCCACGGCCGACCCCGGGACCTGCCACGTGGAGCTCACCCATTTCGCCCTGGGGAACCGGCCTTCCGACGGCGTCGAGAACGTAAGTGGTGACCCCATCCAGGGCCCGCCCGATAGGGACGGTGTCCTCGTCCGGGCCCACGTGCTCCACCCGGTACGCCGTGCAGGCGGTCGTCGCCTCCGATGGGCCGTAGAGGTTGACGAACTCCCCGGAGAATTCCCCTGCCAGCAGGTCACGGCAGGTCGAGGGAAGCAGGACGTCTCCTCCCGTGTGCAGGATCCGCAACGGGGAGAAGGCGTTCCTGTCCATTCGCACGATGTGGTTCAGCGCCATCGTCGGCGCCAGCATGACGCTGATCCGCCGCCTGCGCAGCTCACGCTGCAGATCCGAGTTGAGCAGCTCGGTGATCGACGGCACCACCACGATCTCGGCCCCATAGGCGAAGCTGCACCATGTCTCGAAGCTGAAGGCGTCGAAGGAGACATTGGAGATCTGAGCGGTACGGTCGGTGGGCAGCAACGTGGGCAGCCCCTGGTTCCTGGCGAAGGCGACCAGGTTGCGGTGTTCCAGCACGATCGCCTTGGGCTCACCCGAAGAGCCGGAGGTGAACAATATGCAGGCCGCCGCCTCAGGAGGCACCACGCGGCCCGCAGCGGGGACATCCTCGGACGCGCCGCCGCTCTCCCACTCGAGCACGGCCTCGCCGAAGTGCTCCAGCGAACGCCGCCCGCCGGGCTTGACAAGGATCAGCTTCGCACCGCTCCGGCGAATCATGAGATCACGGCGCGCCTCCGGATATCTGAGGTCGACGGCGACATACGCGGCTCCGGCCTTGAGCACGCCGAGGATGGCGACGAAGGTGTCGACCGAGCGCGGCAGGCAGATCGCCACCCGGTCCTCGGCCGTCACGCCGAGCCGCCCGAGCCGCGCGGCCAGCGTGCTGGAGCGGCGGTCCAGTTCCGAATAGCTCAAAACCTGATCGTCATCGCTGACCGCCGGTTTCCCTGGATACGCAGCGACCGTCTCCATGAATAGTTCTACAAGATTACACAAAGCGGCACCCCTTTACTCGGCGACCAGATTTCAGATTTTCATAGAGAATGCCTTGACTGGATCCGCGAAAACAACGCAAACTGCCTGTCAGGCAAATGTTCATGGAGAGAGGTCGGAATGGTGTCTGTGCAGCGCACGAAAATCTACTCTGACATCGAGCTGTTCCGGCGTGCGGCCGAGGAATGGTCTCGTGAGCGGCAATTCCCGCTGCTGGCGGGGCCCGAAACAGCACGTGCCGCGCACTGGCTGACCAGGAATGGCGACGTCGCCGATCTGCCCGCCGTCTCCCCTGAGCCACGTCCCGGTGTCGTCGTCTCGTGCGGGGACGGCGCCGTCGCCGCGATCGCGGGGCTTCTGGCCCGGGCGACCGACCGCTCCCACGAGCACGTCGCGCCGTCCGAGGTGCCCGGCCTGCTGGCGCACCGAACCGGCGAGCTCGTCGCGCTGGTCGGCCTGCCGGACGACATCGAGGCGATCGGCGACTGGCCGGGCCAATGGGCGCCGGCTCTTGGCGTGGTCACCGCTCGAGGTCTTCCCGCGCTGGCCGCGCTCGTCTACCGGTCGCTCATCCTGCCCGATCTGCCGACAGCTCCTGACCGGCGGCTGGTCCATCCGTCCATGCCGGGCTCTCAGGACGCCGATGTCATCAGCTACGGCGAGAAGGACCTGCTCACCGAACGTCCCTCGCGCGTGCTCGCCCTGCGTAGCCACGGCAGGGAATGTTGTGTGCACCTGCCGGACGGGATCATCTGTGGCCGCTCGGACTCGCTCGATACGTACCACGAGGCGCAGCCCGGCCGCCGTCTGCCCTCGTGCATGCTCGGTACCGGCTGCTTCCGCCTCGACCTCGATCCCGAGGACCGGATTCCGGCCCGCAGCCTCACCGCCAGCGTGGTCTATGTGCACGCCTGCGACCCCGTCGCGCCGGGGGTGAACGCGATGCCGCACTCCGTCAACGTGGCGTTGGGTTTTCTCGATGGCACCGCGGTGGCCGTGGTCGGCGCCGTCGGCAGGCAACGAGCCGATCCGGACGCCGAGAAGGTGCTGGTGGACGCGCTGAACGCGGGACTGCGGCTCGGTGAGGCGGTGACCCTGCTCAACGAGCACGGCCAGGGAGCCGGCGGCGAGATGAGCGTCACCGGCCTGCTGGGGGACCCGGCCATCATCGTGCCCGACGCCGCCGTCTCCGATGTCGTCCACCAGGACGCCGGCCGAGCCATGCCCGCCGCCATCGCCGTCGATCCCGCCCACATCGATGAGGCGCGTTACCTGACCGGCAGTGTGCTGCGCCCCCTCGATGTCCTTCGCTGGGCCGACGTACCCGCGGACCGGGCCGAGCTCGCCCGGATCGACGATGCCGCGCTGCTGGTCGCGCAGGCCTGCCTGCAGGCCGGGCATCCGGCCGCCGGCCAGGTGCCCACCCTGCTCAAGGAACTGGCCGACGACCTGGTGTCGGTGCAACACCGCATGCTCGACGGGCTCGCCGGCAATGCCTACGGCACCTGGTGGCAGTTCGGAGGGCCGGCACGGACCGTCTACCGGCAGGACTCCGCCCATGCCGAACGTTGCCCTCACTGCGGGCGTCCGTCCGGCCGGAGGGTCGTCTACCGCCACCACGTCAAAGAGGCGCTGGAGCTGCGGCTGGGGCTGTGCCGGCGCTGCGGGCCGTGGCAATGGCGAATCGGCCGGGAAGAGGCCGTCCGTCATCGGACGGCCATCGACCGGATCGCCTACGTGGGCGAGCCGGGCACGGTCACGATGACACTGGAGAATCCGTTCGAGCGGACCGTCCGCGGAGCGGCGGCGTTCTGCTTCGTCAACGGAGCCTACGAAAGGCACCAGAAGCCCGCGTGCTGGCCGCTCGCCCTCGGCCCCGGCGAGCGACGAGAGGTCACCGCAGCCGTGACCGTCCAGCGTGCGGTGAACCCGGACCTGCATGAGGCGGTCTTCATGACGCTGCTGGACGGCACGCTCACCGTCCTGCCGATCTTCTTCGATGTACGACCCGTGACGAGCGTGCAATGACCCAGGCATCGATGGCCCTCCGCGGAAATGGCTCCCGGACTCGGGCGCGGCCAAGTATTCGCGAGCGGTGAAGCCGCCTGAAGAAAAAGCAGCTCTGCTCGTTGAGATTCTGCAGCCGAGAGCCACCCGAAACCAGATTCCCTGTGGGCCTGCCGGGGCCATGGCGCCGACTCGCCATTCCGCGGCAGGCATCTCACCATCTGGACAATGGCGGGTCACGTCTCCGGGGACGGTCACACCCGAGCCGCCGTCGCTTGCGGCACATGACCATACATTCGCGCTCGGCGGTGAATGTCCGGTAGATGTCCGGCTGCTGTCCTGCTGTTCTCCGTCTGCGCGTGGAAAACTGGGGGTCCACTCAGACCGGCCGGCGACTCCGTTATGCACTCGATCGGGAAAGGCGGATCCATGCGACCTTTGATCAAGGGCCTCCTTCTGGTCGCTACGGCGGGTGTGATGCCGGCAACCTCAGCCGGGTCAAGCAGGTGTGCTGCCGGGCCATCCGCCACGGCACGACCTCCATGTCCTGCATCGCAGCCGTCATCGCCTGCCTGATGCCGTGGCTTTTGATCACTTGTCCTGATCCGGCCCGGCCGGTTGAGGCCAGCTCGGTCCCACGCCGACCCCGCCGACGGGATGGCATGCTCCATCGTGGGCGAGCCGAGCACGAGGACGAAGAGACCGGGGCTGCGTCTTTTCCTTGATGGACGTCCGCGACGTCCCCTCCATCGCGGCGCACAAATGAATGATCGCGCGTTTCATAACTGCACTTTTGTATCGCTCGACCTGCAGGCCAGACTTCCTGACTTGGATTGTCTGCTCGGCACGCCGACGCAAGGGGCGCAACGGTGCGGCGTTTCCGGCCAAGACGGAACTCGCCCCGCCGTCGTCACCGCCGTGGCGTCAGCGATCGTCGAGCAGCGCGGGGGAGGCAATAGCATGAGTCACACGTCTCACATCGCCACGACGGACGACCTGGCGCGCCGGCTCTATCGGATGGCGCGCATCCAGGCGGGCTGGTCGCCCATCGAGTTCGCCGGCGAAGCAGCGGTTTCCGGTCAGGAAATCGAAGAATCACTGGAACGGCTGGAAGAACTCGGGCTGTTGCGTCCGTGCCGGCAATCCCCGTCGGGTTACCGGGCGGTGGATCCACGCCGGGCGCTGGATCGGCTCTTTCACATGGAGTTGGCGCAGATCGATCACTATCGGCGACACGTGTCGAGCACGCATAACGCCATCAGAATGCTCACCGAGGACTTCTCCGGCTTCGACGAGGACCGCCGCCAGGCCGTCAGGGTCGAGGCCATCCGCGACCCGGCGGAGGTGGACGCGTTCCTGCACGACGCGATCGCGCTGCTCCACGGTCACGAATACCTCATGTATCAGGGAGCCACGCCGTCCGTCGAAATCGTCGATGAGATGTTGCTCCGCGACTGTCACGCTCTGGGCCGTGGCATTCAGCTCAAGGCGCTGCACGTACGCCATATCGCCGAAGTGGACTACGTCCGCGACTACCTCCTCGACGTCAGGCACCGAGGCGCGGAAGTCCGCCTGACCGACTGGGTTCCCCTGCACCTGATGGTCCTCGACGACGCACTCGCCCTGATCCCGATCGATCCGCAAGATCCCCTGACCGGTTTCCTCGCGGTCTTCAGCAGGGAGGTCGTCCGTTCCTACCGAGCGATCTTCGATTTCTCGTGGCTCGCAGCGACGCCACTCGACGTGACACACGCCGCCGATGAGACGGTGGGCGTCGGAAAGCTCCAGCTCACCCCGCAGGAGCTCGCCATCGCGCGGATGCTCGCCACAGGCACCACGAACCACGCGATCGCCCGTCATCTGGGAGTTTCCGCTCGGACACTGAGCAGGTTGATCACCGCCTTGCTCGAGCGCCTGCAGGTTCAGACACGTTTCCAGGCCGGCATGAAGATCGCCCAGCTGGATCTGCTGACGACGAACGGGATTCCCCCCGCCGAGGGTGCTGCCGGACGGCGATCTCCCGGTGAGTAGCGTGCAGATGTCCTCGACCATGCCCGTGTTGTTCTGCGTCCCTCACGCGGGCGGCACGGCCAGTTCCTTCGCCGCCTGGCGTGACCTGCTCCACGACTGCGCCGAGGTCCGTCCCATCGAACTCGCCGGCAAGGGCGCCAGGACCCGCGAGCGGCCCTACGCCAGCCTGCACGACGCGGCGACGGACGTGGCCGACATCGTCCAGGAAGGGGCAGCCGGCCGTCCGTGGGCGATCATCGGGCACAGCTTGGGCGCGCTGATCGCTTACGAGGCCGTACGCGTGCTGGCGGACCGCGGCCAACCACCCGCCCAGCGCCTTGTCGTCTCCGGGTGTCCCGCGCCCCGGCATCGACCGGGCGCGCGCTCGAACGACGAGGCGCAGGACGAGGAGGAGGTCACGCGGCTTCTTCAGCGGCTCGACGGCATACCGTCGGAGATCTCCGACGATCCCGAAGCGGTGTCGTACTTCGCCGGCCTCGTCCGGCACGACGGCCGGCTCCTCTCCGAGTACACGCACGTGCCGCCGGCCGCCCCCTTGCCGTGTCCCGTCACCGTGCTGGTGAGCACGGAGGATCCGATCACCAGCGGCAAGGACCCCGCCGATTGGGAGCTGGCGGCGGCCAGGCCGGTACGCATCCGCCAGGTGGCCGAGCCGGGCCACTTCTTCCCGGTGAGCAATCCACGGCAATGCGCGCGGGTGGTGCGCGACGAGTTCGGCTGGCCGCCGGCGCCCGGCGACACGGGCTCCGGGCTGTACCTGGACCTGTTGAAGAGGACGCTGACGAACGTCATCTACGAGGATCCGCCCGTCCCCAGTGAGTGGAGCCATGGCCGCGCCTACGACCGGGTCAACCGGGTCGCCGGACTGGACTGGCCGAGCCGGGCCCACACGATGGTGGGGATGCGCCGCCTGGACAACGTCCAGGCGTGCATCGAACGGGTGCTGCGCGACGAGGTTCCTGGGGATCTCATCGAGACGGGCGTCTGGCGTGGCGGTACCACCATCTTCATGCGAGCGGTGCTGGCGGCCTGGGGGGTCCGGGACCGGATGGTCTGGGTGGCGGACTCCTTCCAGGGCATGCCCGAGCCGAAACCGGGCTCGCATCGGGAGGATGCGCGCTTAAACACACACACGTTCAACGACTTCATCGGCGTGCCGCTGGACACCGTGAAGCGGAACTTCACGGCGTACGGGCTGCTCGATGAGCAGGTCAGGTTTCTGCCGGGGTGGTTCAATGACACGCTCCCCGCCGCACCCGTGGAGCGGCTGGCGGTGTTACGGCTGGACGCCGATCTGTACGACTCCACGATGGACGCGCTCACCCACCTCTACCCGAAGCTCTCCCCCGGCGGCTTCGTCATCATCGACGACTACTTCCTCGCGGTGTGCAGGGACGCGGTGTACGACTTCCGCCGACGGCACGGCATCGACGACGAGATCAGGGATATCGACGGCTACGGCGCGTTCTGGCGTCGTGGGTACTAGGAGAACGTTTCATGCCGAACCGTGCCGAAGTCCACGGCCCCCCGCACGACGCCGGCCGGCACACGGCCTCATTGGCGAACGCCCTGCTGCGCGCAGCCGCACAGGCGCCGGACCACGGCGTCGTGATCGCCGAGCCCGGCGACAGGCCCCGCACCGTGATGACATATCCAGACTTGCTGCTATCAGCACGGTCTGTCCTGGCCGGACTGCGGCGCGCGGGATGCGCCCCCGGCGAGACCGTCATCCTGTACGGACTCGATCTGCCCAGCTATTTCCCCTCCTTGTGGGCCTGCCTGCTCGGTGGGCTGGTGCCGCTCCCCCTGGACGTCGGCGCCGACGTCACCTCGCGCCTGCGTTCGGCCGACCGCCTGACCGGTGTGAGCGACCTCCTCGGTGGCCCGCGCATTCTGAGCCGCGCGCAGGCCATCACCGGTCTCGCCGGTGCGCGATCCCTGCGGCTCCTGGACCTCGATGACTGCCGCGGCCCGGCGGATGACGAGCCGGAGCCCCCGCGCGTCGCGGAGGAGAACGAGGTCGCCCTGCTCATGCTCTCGTCGGGAAGCACGGGGGTGCCCAAGCTCATCCCGCTGACCCACGGAGGGCTGAACGACTTCGCGGCGGGCAACCGGCGGATGCTGGGGTGGGAACGCCAAGAGAGCACGCTCAACTGGCTTCCGCTCGACCTCAGCGCCAGCCTGCTGCTGTATCACCTGCTCCCGGTGTTCTTGCAGATGACGAACGTGCACGTCCGGCCGCAACACGTGCTTGCCCGGCCGGCGGACTGGCTCGACCTCGTCGTACGGCACCGGGCGCACCACACGTGGGCGCCTGCGTTCGGCTTCCAGCTCATGCTCGCGGAGCTCGCGGACGGCGACCGGCGAACGGACTGGGACCTTTCCCATGTGCGCTCGCTCGTGTGCGGCGGCGAGCAGATCACGACTCGCCTGGCCGACGGTGTCGTCGAAGCGCTGGCGCCGTACGGTGTCGCCCCGGACTGCTTCATCCCGGCCTGGGGCATGACCGAGACCTGCACCGGCATCACCTTCGGCCGCTACGGTCAGCCCGGCAGCGTGCACCGTCTGCGGCCTCCCGTCCTGAGCGGCCCGATCCTGCCGGCCGGTCCCGGCGTCCCCGACGAAGAGTGCGTCACCTTCGTCGCGCTCGGCCGGCCCGCGCCAGGCGCCGGTCTCCGCGTGGTCGACGACCGGAACCAGGTGCTCATGGAGGGCGAGGTAGGGCACCTGCAGGTGCGGTCCGCGCGCGTGACGCCCGGCTACCTGCACAACGACGACGCGAACGCCATGGCGTTCGGGGGCGACGGCCATGGTCCTGATCGCTGGCTGCGCACCGGCGACCTGGCCTTCATCGTGGACGACCAGGTCGTCATGGTCGGCCGGCGGCACGACGTCATCGTGCTCAACGGCGAGAAACACTCATGCCTGCGCATCGAGGAGATCGTCGCATCGGTGGCAGGGGTCCTGGAAGGCGCGGTGGCCGCCTGCGCCGTACGCGACGAGGACATCGGCAGCGAACGGCTCGCCGTCTTCTTCGCACCCGTCCCGGGAGACGGGCCCCCGGAGGAGATCGCCGAGGAGGTGGGACGGACCCTCATGCGCCGGCTGGGCCAGATGCCCCGGCATGTCGTTCCCCTCGCGCTCGCCGACTTCCCCAGAACGCCCGGGGGCAAGCTCCGTCGTTCCGAGCTGATCACCCGCCTGCCCACGGATCGGAACGCGCACGCGCCACGGCCACGGCCCGGCCCTTCGACAGACCTGCATCGCCTGCTGCGCGAGGAGATCAGCCGGGCGGGTGGCCAGGTGGACGCTCATGGCGCCGACGACCACCGGCCGTTCTACGCGTTCGGGCTGACCTCCGTCTCCGTCGTACGGCTGCACTCGCGTCTGTGCCGGACGCTCGGCGACCGCTTCCCCGTCCACGTGCTCTTCGAGCATCCCTCGATCGCTGAGCTGGCCGCGCACCTCGGCGGGGAGATCGGCAGGGAGATCGGCAGGGAGAACCGCCTGCCCGGCCATGACCCGCGGCCCGGCCGCGCCGGGCCCGAGACGCCGATCGCCGTCATCGGGGTCGGCCTGCGTTTCCCCGGCGCGACCACTCCCGACGAGTTCTGGGAGAACCTGCGCGCCGGCCGGGACTGCACGACGGGGTTCGGCGATCGCCCCAGGCCGGACGCCTCCCCGGTCGTGGCCGTCGGCGGGGTCCTGGACGACGTCGAGTCCTTCGACCCCGGCTTCTTCGGCATGAGCCCGCAGGAGGCGGCTCTCACGCATCCCGCGCACCGGCTGTTCCTCGAATGCAGCTACCGGGCGTTGGAGTCCGCGGGATACGCCGATCGGCGCGACGGGATCCGCGTCGCGGTCCTCGCCGGTCAGGGCATGACGCTGCTCGACTATCAGTCTCCCGCCCACGGCGGGGACGTCGACCTCGCGGATGCCATGGGAGCCGCGATCGGCCGGCAGGGCGACTTCCTCGCTTCGAGAGTCTCCTACCGGCTGGGACTGTCCGGACCCGCGATCGGCGTGCAGACGGCGTGCTCCACGTCTCTGGTGGCGGTGCATCTCGCGGTCCAGGCCCTGCGCGAGGGCGAGGCGGATCTGGCGCTGGCCGGCGCCGCCGCGATCCACCTGCCCCAGGACGCCGGATATGTCCACCATCCCGAGTCGGTGTTGTCCCCATCCGGCGTCTGCCGGCCGTTCGACGCCGCGGCGGACGGCACCGTGCCCGGCAACGGGGTCGGCGTCGTCCTGCTCAAGCCTCTCGACGCGGCGCTCGCGGACGGGGATGCGATCCTCGCGGTCATCAGCGGCACGGCCGTCAACAACGACGGAGCGCGCAAGGCCGGCTTCACCGCGCCCAGCGTTCAGGGCCAGGTGGACGTGATCCGTACGGCGCTGCGCCGAGCTCGTTCGCGTGCCGAGGACCTCAGCTACGTGGAGGCGCACGGGACCGGTACCCCCGTGGGAGATCCCATCGAGTTCAGCGCACTGCGCCAGGCGTTACGCCCGGATCCCCGGGCGGGGCGGCCATGCGTGGTCGGCTCGGTGAAATCGAGCGTCGGACACCTCGATACCTGCTCCGGCATCGCCGGGCTGATCAAGGTGGTGCTGATGTTGCGGCATCGGCGGCTGGTGCCGACCAGGAACTTGCGACATCCGAATCCGGCGCTTGGCCTGGGCGCTCTCGTTCTGGCGGACGCGGAGTGCGATTCCCCTTGGACCCGGGAGGATGGCGCGCCGCTCCGCGCGGGGGTCAACTCGCTCGGAGTGGGGGGCACCAACGCCTTCGTGGTCGTGGAGGAACCGCCCGCCCGGCAGGCACCCGGCCTCCCGCTGACCGAGCCCCGCCCCTATCCTGTGCCGTTGTCGGGACGCACGGGAAACAGTGTGCGTCAACTGGCGACCGAACTCGCCGGCTGGCTGGCCGAGCATCCCGACACTCCCGTGGCCGACGTGCTGGCCTCGCTGGCCGCTCGTCCCGGCTTCGGCGTCCGGGCGGCCGTCACCGGCTGCTCCGCCACCGAACTGGCGCGGAACCTGCGGGAGAGCGCCGCCGCCGGGATCCGCCCTGAGCCGCGCGATGGATCTCTCGCGTTCGTCTTCTCCGGGCAGGGCGGCGCCCGGTACGGCATGGCGTCCGGCCTCTACGCGACGCTCCCCGAGTTCCAGGCGCTCCTGCGCGAATGCGATCAGGCGTACCAGGAGTGCGCCGGCGGCGGACTGCTGGACGCGCTCCTCGACGACGGCGCGACCAGCCCTCTTCCCCACGCCCTGGCTCAGCCCGCGCTGTTCGCCTTCCAGGCGGCTCTGGCCGGCCAGTGGCGCGCGTGGGGGGTGGAGCCCGCGTACGTGTGCGGTCACAGCCTCGGCGAGATCTCCGCGCTCCACGCGGCCGGCGCCCTCACAGCGGCCCAAGGCGTGCGACTGACCGCGCGGCGCGGCGAGCTCATCGGATCGCAGGTGAGCGCGGGCGGCATGATCGCCGTACGCGGCGACGGCGCAGAGGTCGAACGTGCCGCCCGGGCCGCCGGGCTTGAGATCGGCGCACGCAACGGCGGACGGGACTTCGTGCTCTCGGGGCCGCCGGAGAGACTCCGGCACGCCGGGTCACTGCTGACGGAGGCGGGACTTGACTGGCGGCTCCTGGAGACGGACCGCGCCTTCCACTCCTCCATGCTCGACCCGATGGTGCCCGCGTGGGAGCGGGTCGTCGCCCAAACCGTGTTCGCGCCCCTCGGCACACCGCTCGTCTCGACTGTTGACGGGGCGATCCTGCCCGCCGGCACGCACCTGCCTCCCGGACATCTCGCGCAGCAGGTCAGGCAGGCCGTACGTTTCGACCGCGCCGTCTCGTCCCTGAACGCCTCGGGCTGCGGGATCTTCCTGGAGATCGGCCCCAGAGACGAGTTAAGCGCGCTGGGACGGAGAAACCTGGCTCACTGCGCCTGGATCCCGTCCCTGGAGCGCGGTGCGCCCCCGCTCGGCGGCCTGGCGTCGGCCGCGGCCGAGCTGTACCGCTCGGGCTGTGCCCTGGACTGGGCCCGGTTCGCCCCGGAGGGGAAGCGGATCGCCCTGCCCCCTCATCCGTTCGAGCGCCAGAACATTCGATATCCCGGTTCGCAGGAGACGGTGACGATGCAGAACGACGTTCTCGACGGCATCCGATCGATGACGGCGCACCGGCTCGGCCTCTCGCCCGACGAGGTGGACGCCGACAGGACGTTCGTGGCGCTGGGCGGCGACTCGTTGTCCCTCGTCTCGTTGACCGGTCAGGTCGAGCGAAGATTCGGCGTGCGCGTCGCCCTGCGGGCCCTGTTCGAGGAGGCTGACACGCCGCGCAAACTCGCCCACATGGTGGCCCGTGAAACCCGTGGCACGGATCCCACGCCGTCCTCGCTCGTCCGGGAACGGCCTCGACCCGCGCACGCCCCCGCTCCGCCCGGCGACGGCGACTCCCGCACGTCCGGCGCCGGCGACCTCTACACGGAGCAGCTCAGGCTGGCCGAGAAGATGGTCGACACGGTCACCGGTCTCATGGCACGCCAACTCGACACGCTGGCGGCCGCGCCCGCACCACCGCCACCCGCACCACCGCCACCCGCACCACCGCCACCGGCACCTTCACCGCAGGAGCGCCCGCCGGTCAGCGTCTCCGAAACCTGGCCGTGTGACTTCAGCCTCTACTTCTTCGGCGACTATCCGGACCAGGACTCCGCGGCCAAGTACAGCCATATTCTCGCCGCCGCCGAATTCGCCGATCAGAACGGACTGCACACCATCTGGATCCCGGAGCGTCATTTCCACTCCTTCGGCGGCCTGTTCCCCAGCCCCTCAGTGCTGGCCGCGGCGCTCGCGGCGCGCACGACGCGGGTTCGGCTGCACGCGGGCTCTGTGGTCCTGCCCCTCCACAACCCCATCAGCGTCGCCGAAGAGTGGTCGATGGTCGACAACCTGTCGCAGGGCCGCGCGGGGTTGTGCGTGGCCTCCGGCTGGCACGCCAACGACTTCGCACTGGCGCCGGAGAACTTCGGCGACCATCGTGACCTGATGTACGAACAGCTCGGCACCGTACGCAGGTTGTGGGCGGGAGAGCCGATCCCGGTCACCTCGGGCACGGGTGAGGCCATCGAGATCACGCTGTTTCCTCGCCCTGTCCAGCCCCGGCCGCCCCTGTTCGCCGCCGTGGTGGGCAACCCCGCCAGCTACCGCCGCGCGGCCGAGAACGACCTTGGCATCGTCACCAATCTGATGGCGCAGAGTGTCGGGCAGCTCGCCGCCAACGTCGCTCTGTACCGGCGCACGCGGCGCGAGAGGGGTCTCGATCCCGACGCAGGACGGGTGGTCGTCCTCATGCACACCTATCTCGGGGACGAACTCGACCGGGTCCGGGACGAGGCGGCGGGCCCCTTCAAGGCGTACCTCCGTAGCTCGTTGCACCTGTTGGGGGACCTCGCACGGAGCATCGGGATCGACGGCGACGTCTCAACGGTGAGCGAGGACGACCTGACCTTTCTGCTCGACGAGGCGTATCGCCGCTACTGTGCCGACCGGGCACTGGTCGGCACAGTGGACACGTGCCGGCCCATCGTGGACACGGTCATCGCGGCGGGCGCCGACGAGATCGCCTGCTTCGTGGACTTCGGCCTGTCGGGCGACCAGATGTCGGCGGGGCTGGAGCTGCTGCCGCGGCTGCGCGCCTCAGTGCCGCGGAAGGCCCGGCCAAGCCCCGTGCGGGACAGGTCGGCCCCCGCCTCTCCGACCCAGCGCCGGTTGTGGACCGTCGAACGGATGTATCCGGACCGCCGTGACTACTGGGAGTCCAAGGGTGTGCTCCTTCAGGGAAAGCTGGACGTCGCGGCATTTCAGGGAGCGCTGGACCGGGCCGTCGCCCGCCATCCGCAGCTGAACTCCGTCTTCCGCGAGGCCGACGGCGAGATCAGGCAGGTCTTTCATGCGCCCGCGGCACTCCGGTGCCCGCTCATCGACATGGCGGGCCGCCCGGCGGACGAGGCGTTCGCCGATCTGGCGGGCGAAGTGCGGGCCGCGGCGCCGGACCTCAGCACCGGACCGCTGCTCCTCGCCCGTCTGGCTCATCTCGGCGAGGACCGCCACCTGCTCTTCCTGTCGGCTCACCACATCATCTTCGACTCCTTCTCCACCGGTGTTCTCATCCGAGATCTGGCGGCCTTCTATCGGGCGTGGCCCTCACCGCCGGCTGATCTGCCCCGGCTCCATGAGCAGCCGGATCCGGGCCCCGCACCGCTCGACGCGGAGGCGAGCCTCGCCTTCTGGCGCGAGGAGCTGGCCGGGTGCGAGCGGCTTTCCCTCCCGGCCGACCACGCCGCGCCGGCTCGGTCACGAGGATTTTGCACCACCTGGGAGTTCTCGGATGGGCTGGGAGGGCGCGTCGCCGAGTACGCCGTCGCAGGGGGAGCCACACCGTTCATGGTGTTGCTGAGCGCGCTCGGCGCGGTGCTCGGCCGGATGAGCGGCCAAGCCGATTTCATGCTGGGCACCGCCGTCACCCAACGTCCCGCAGGCACCGAGAACTCTGTCGGCATGTACGTCAACACGGTGGTCCTGCGCATGGACCTGACCGCCGATCCCCGCTTCGACCAGCTCGTACGACGTGTGCGCGAGCACACCGCGAACGCCTACGAACATCAGGACGTGCCCTTCGACGACCTGGTGGCCGCGCTCAATCCCGAGCGGGTGGCAGGCGTCAACCCGCTCTTCGGCGTCATGGTCGAGTACGAGAACGCGACCGGCGTCGACTTCGACCCACCACGTGTGAACGCCGAGGTCCTGGACCTCCCCACGGATCGTGCGCCCTTCGATCTGACCTTCTACCTGACCGGTCATGGCGAAGACCTGCGCTGTGCGGTGGAGTATGACGCCGGCCTGTTCCAGGAGGCCACGGTGCTTCGTATCCTCGACTACACGGAGCAGTTGCTCACACGCGCGCTGGCCGGCCCCCCGGCACGGTTGTCCGAGTTGACCGCGGTGACGGGGTCGGATCGTTCCCTCCTGTCCGCCCGCCATGCTCCCGTCCGGTCCGAACCACCCGCGTGCCTGCATCAACTCGTCGAGGAGCAGGCGCGGCGCACCCCCGGCGCGCCGGCGATCGCGGGCGACGAGGAGGAGATCACTTACCGGGACCTGGACCAGGCTGCCAACGCCATGGCGCATGACCTGGCGGGGCGCGGCATCGGCCGCGGCGACAGGGTGGCCGTGTGCGTGGCGCCGGGTGCGCGACTCGTGATCGCGCTGCTCGCCGTCCTCAAATCCGGCGCCGCGTACGTGCCGCTGGACGTCTCGCTCCCCGCGTCACGGATCGAGCTCTGCCTCGCGGACAGCCGTGCCGTGCTGCTCATCGTGGACGAGGGCACCGCGGTGACGCATGCCGACCTTGCCGGCGATCACCAGCTGTACGTCGCCGGCGTGGCCGACGATGTTCCGATCACCACGGATCCTCCCTCAGCCCTCTGCCGTCCTGAGGACATCGCCTACTGCATCTACACCTCTGGGTCGACCGGGCGGCCCAAGGCGGTTCTGGTCCCGCATCGCGGCCCCGTCAACCTGGTGCGCTGGCAGCTCCGCCACCATCAGCCGCTGCGCACGCTGCAGTGGACCTCGCCGGGATTCGACGTCAGCGTGCAGGAGATCTTCGCGACTCTCGCCTCAGGCGGCACCCTGGTCGTCGTGTCCGAAGGCACACGGCGAGACGCCGAGGCGCTGGGCGCGGCGATGAACCGGCATGGCGTGCAGCGGCTGCATCTGCCGGTCACCCCGCTGAAATACCTGGCGGAATGCGGGCTGGGCGTCCCCACGCTGCGCGAGATCTGGGTCGCGGGCGAGCCCCTCACCATCACGGCCGAGCTGAGGAGGTTCCTGCGGGCGCATCCAGGAGTGCGGCTCCTCAACCAGTACGGCCCGACGGAGGCGTCCGTGATCGTCACGAGTCACGAGGTCACCGATCTCGATGATCCGCGCATCCCGATCGGCGTGCCCATCGACAACGTGGCGCTGCACGTCCTGGACCCCGACGGGCAGGCGGTGCCCTTCGGGACGATCGGCGAGCTCTACATAGGCGGCCTGGCCGTGGCGTCGGGCTATCTCAACGATGCGGACGCCACGGCCGCGTGCTTCCTGTCGCGACCCGGCGCACCGGAGGAACTGCTCTACCGTACGGGTGACTTCGTCCGCTGGCGGGCCGACGGGAGCCTGGAGTTCCACGGCAGAAGGGACGAGCAGGTCAAGATCCGTGGCCACCGGGTCGAGCCCGCCGAGACACGATGGGCGCTCGGGCAGCTCGCCGAAGTGCGCGACAGCGCCGTTGTGGTGCGGACGGACGCCGGAGGCGAGGCGCAGCTGGTGACGTACGTCGTGCTCGAGCCGGGCGCCATGGACGGACCGGCTTGGAGCACGCCTCTGCGGGACCGCCTGCGCGCCATGCTGCCGTCGTATCTGGTGCCCGACAGGTGGATCCGCGTGAACGAGCTCCCCGTGAACGCCAACGGCAAGGTCGTCCTCCCCCGCCTCCCCGAGCCCGAGGCAGGCGGGGACGGGGACGGAGGGCTGCCGGCCACCCCCATGCAGAGGACGCTCCACGCGATGTGGTGTGAGGAACTCCAGGTCTCGTCGATACCGGTGACCAGTTCATTCTTCGATGCCGGCGGAAACTCGCTGAAAGCGCTGCGCGTCATCACCCTCCTGCGCGAGCGGTTCGGCTATCAGTATCCCCTGGCCGACTTTATGGCCGCGCCTGATATCCGTACGGTCGCCGACCGGCTGGATCGGGAAGCGCGAGGCACGGCCTGACGGACGGACGCCCGCCACGCGTCTCACTATCTGGAACAATGCGCCTCCTGACGGATCAGCGACATGGCCACAATGCTTGAGCCGCGGGGGTGGCTACACCGAGACGCGCCACCCCAGAATTACAACCACGACATCATGACAATTCATGTGGCAGGCGGTGAAAGTTGGGGGAACGGGCCAGGAAATCAACCGGTTGGTGGCTCCTCGTCACCGCCACCGCCGCCTACTTGGGGATCCAGCTCTCGCAGACCATAAGGAACCGGAACGCGTGGCCTTTCTGCTCGTACAACATGTTCAACTACTACATCCCCGATCGAGCCACGCAGCTCCGGGTCGTCCTCATGACGGACAAGGGCCGGGTGATCGGCCCCGCCGACCCCTGGCCATTGCTCCCGCTGGAATTCTTCCGAGTGATCTCGTTTATCATCCGGGTCTTCATCAGCTCGCCCGACAAGGTGGTGCGGGATCGGTTCTGCGAGGCTGCGATAAAGGGTTTGAACGAAAGACCGTGGCGCGATTGGGACGAGGTCAGGGCTTCGTTCACGGCGCCGCCTGGAGAACGTTTCGCAGGTATGGAGCTGTATATGGTCGAGGTCGATTTCAGGATGTGCGATCCGGGTGACAGGGCCCACGTGCTGAAAGCGGACCTGATCCACCGGTACGACCCGGGCGGATGGTTCGGCGACGCACCGGAACGGTCCTTCTGGCGAACCGTGGACGGTGCCGGGGAGGAGCGAGATGAATCGTGACGGTCATCCGCGTGGCGGTCCGGCGCGCACCGCGCTCGGCGCGGTCTCCCGCCGGCTCGCCGACATCTGGCTGAACCAGCCCGGGGCCCGCGCTCGCCTGGCGCTGACGAGATACACCACCGGCGCCGCGATCATGCGTCATGTGGCGCACATGCCTCCGGGCAAAGTGCTGCAGGAACAACTCGCCATCCTGGAGGCGGCCGGGCAGCCCCGCGGCTCCCGCCGCTGGGAGCGCACGACCTACGAAGCCCTCCGTGTTCTCACGTTGGCGTCGGCCGCGGCCTGGACCTTGGGCAACGACCATCCGGCGGTCAGGGTCACGGCCAACCTGAGTTTCCTCGCTCTCCAGCGACGACTCGTCGCCGTGCACAAGGACCTGTACAGCTACACCTCGCATCTCAACGTTTTCCTGCTCCTGTTGTCCATCGTCGACTCGCGGGGCACGGCCGCCACCTCGTCCAGGCAGGAAGAGCTCGCCTCGGCGGCGCTGGCCGCCATGCAGCTCTACTACGCGACGATGTATCTGCAGTCGGGGCTGTCCAAGGTCCTGGTCACCGGCCCGAAGTGGATGGACGGACGCACACTCCGCGGCGCCATGGCCGAGCTCGGCACGCCGTTCGGCAAGTCGCTGAGCCGGCGCGACCTGCGCCTTCTGGCGGCGGCCAGCGCCGCGTCCGTCGCCTTCGAGCTGGGATTCCTTCCGGCCATGCTGCTGGGCTGGCCCTACCGGCATCTGCTGGGGTTGTCGTCTGTCGCCTTCCACGGCTCGGTGAAGGCGACCATGAACATCTCGTTCTGGCACCTGTCCTGTTTCGCGATTCCGCTGTTCGTGTTGTCGCCGGACATCGAGCGCCGCGTCAGGCAGACGGCGCGGCTTGTTCGCCGCCATCTGACACATTGCTGAGGAGAACTGTCTTGACCGATCTCGTCACCGAAACGACGTCCACGGTAAGCCCGCCGCGCTCCTGGGCCGACGCCCGCACCCATTACGAGGTGGCGCTCAAACACCCCTGGTACCGCGCGATGGTCGAGCTCAACGACGTTTTCCACACCAGCACCGTGGACTTCTGGCGGGCCCGCGGCGTCAAGTCGGTCTATCTTCCGATCACCACCGGTTCCATCTCCAGTCCGATGGGACGAGGCAGCGACTCGACTCCGGTGCGGGTCACCGTGGAGGGCGTGGAGACGTATCTGGCCGACTCCATGCAGTTCCTGCTGGAGTACGGCTGCCGTCTGTGGGACGGCGGCTGCTACTACGTGATGCCGTCCTTCCGCGGCGAAGCCGCCGACGCCCGCCACCTTTGCCAGTTCTTCCACAGCGAGGCGGAGATCGTCGGTGACCTCGGTGACGTGATGAACGTCGTGCAGGACTATCTGCGCCACCTCGCCGCCGACTTCCTGGAGCGTTCCGGCGATCTCATCGCGAGCGTCGCGGGAGGCACCGGCCACCTGACCGAGTTGTCCCAGGAAGACGTCTTCCGGCAGATGACCTTTCAGGAGGCCGCCACGGCGCTGGGCCACGACCCGGCCTTCGTGCAGGAGATCCAACCAGGGATTCGCACGCTCACCAACGCCGGCGAACGCGAGCTGATGAGCCGTTTCGGGCAGTTCACCTGGGTCACGCACTATGACCACCTGGCGGTCCCGTTCTACCAGGCCTTCGAGTCCGGCGATGAGACCGTGGCCCGCAACGGCGACCTGCTCTTCGGCATCGGCGAGTCGGTGGGATGCGGCGAGCGGCACGCGCACACCTCATCCCTGCGCCGGGCCCTCGAACTGCATGAGGTTCGGGAAGACGACTACGACTGGTATCTGCGGATGCGGGAGATGGTCCCGCTGCGCACGTCCGGGTTCGGCATGGGCGTCGAGAGATTCATGCTCTGGGTCCTGCGACGTGACGATATCCGCGACATCCCCCTGCTGCTCCGGTTCAACGGCCAGCAGATCGATCCCTGACACCCACAACGGCATCGCCCGCGCCCGCCAGCCTCGTCAAGGAGCCAGCATGACGCTCAGCCACACCACTGAAGTGATCGAGTATTTCCGTCGCAAGGCGGACGGATACGACCGTGTCGACGAACAAGTTTACTGGCGCCTTTCCGATGAGCTGCTTTGGGAGGCAATGTCACGTTATGTCATCCCGCACATTCCGGATAAAGCAGTCTTGCTCGACGCCGGCGGCGGCACCGGCCGCTGGACCGACCGGATGTTGCGCCATCGCCCCGACATGAGCGCGCTGCTCTTCGATTTGTCCGAGCACATGACCCGGCACGCCGAGGCGAAGGCTGAACGAGGCGGATACGGCGAGCGCCTTTCCATCGTGAACGGTGACCTGGCCGATCTGGTGGAAAAGGCCGGTGACCGGAAATTCGACATCGCGATCAGCTTCCACAATGTGCTGGGATTCGTGCGCGACGTCCGCTCGGTGCTCCAGCAGATCGCCGCGGTGCTGAACCCCGGCGGGCAGTTGGTGCTGGTGCTGCCCAACCGCTATCACGCGGTGTTCTTCAACTTGCTCACCGGTTCGGTGAGCGAGGCGGAAAGCGCCGCTTTCGACCGGCGGGGACGGTTCACCTCGGACATGCCTGCCATGCATCTTTTCACGCCGGCCGAGCTGGTCGGCGCGCTCAACGAGTCGGGCCTGCCCGTCGCCATCAGCACGGGATTTCCCGTCGCGGTCTACCCCGGCTTCCAGGAAACGCAGATTGCCGGAACGAGCGGGCTGGTCAGCGACGTGTTCGCCGATCAATCTGCTTACGACCGCATCAAAGCGATCGAGTTCAGACTGCTCGGCGAGCCCGGTCTGGCAGAGCGGGGCAATAACCTCTTCGTAGTGGCTCGCAAGCCGCCGGAGTCGCCGGCACGCTCATGAATGCGAACTTGGCGAGCCGCCCGGCCAGGTAGGGTAGCCTATTGCAGGTCGCGACCGGCGGTTCGTCGCCATCACCACCCCTGCCATGCCCGTGACGACGGAGGACGACGTGCAGATTCTCTTCTGCAAATGGGAGGAGGTCTCCCTGCGGGCGTTGTTGAACCGCGGAGCACGGGTGCACCTCGTTCTCGATGCTTTCGATCTCGACCATGCGCGGCCCGATCCCGAATTACTCGGCAAGATGGCCGCGGTTTGGCGAGTGAGTCATGATGACTCCATCGACGAGTTGAGCGCGGTGGCCGCCGATCTCCTCGTCTCCGGAGTCCATATCGACCGCATCGCCAGCTTCACCGAGTTCAGTCAATTCGGCGCCGGCCTGCTGGCGGAATTGCTGGGACTGGACGACACGTCACCACGGCTCGCGCTCAATGCCCGCGACAAGCGGATGATGAAGATCAAGGCCAAGGCGGCGGGTTGGCGGCACGCCCGGTTCATCGACGTATCCCGGCACGATCAGCGGCCCGATCCCGCAACGCTGGCCGAGACGGTCGGATTTCCGATGGTCGCCAAACCCGTGAACGGGATGGGCTCGTTGTCCACCACCCTCGTTCGTGACGCCGGCCGGCTCGAAGCCCTTCTGAAGCAGCCCTCGTTCGCCCCCGAACTGCACTCACACCAGTTGGTGCTGGAGGAACACATCTCCGGCTCCGAATACCACGTGGATGCCGTGTGGCGACGGGGAAAGCCGTGGCAGCTCCACATCAGCCGCTATCTCAGGCCCCGCATCGAGGCCGTCGACCCGGGCCACGACAACGGTTCGCTGATCGTGCCGCGTGATGACGATCCAGAGCTCTACGCCTATGTGGAAGAGCGCCATGTCGCGCTCAACGCCGAACTGGGCTTCGACACCGGCGTCACACATCTGGAGCTGTTCAGGACCGGCGCCGGTGAGATCTATTTCTCTGAGATCGCCACGCGTCTCGCGGGAGCCAACGTTCCCGAGGCGATCGGCGCGTACTGCGGGGTCAACCTGCGCGAGGCGTGGGTGCACGAACTGTGCGGCGGTTCGCCGGAGTCGCTGGAGTACACCGACCCTCCCTTCCGATATGTCGGCTGGATCAACCTTGCACCGGCATGTGACGGCGTCATCTCTGACATGCCGTCGAAAGAGGATCTCGCCGCCGACCCCAACATCCTCGAATGGACATTCCTCCACAAAGTGGGCGATCGGGTCGAACTGGCGCACCCATCGGTGTGGTGCCTGCTCCTGGTGATCGGCGCCGACACGATAGAGGATTTTCACGCAGCAGTGGCCAGGATCGAGCGAGAGCACCCGCTCTCGGTGGCCGGCATCGACACCAACGGCGGTTCCTAGATGACCCAAGAGCACGACATCCACGAGATCGCCGCCGCCTTCGACGAGGCTGTGCAGTCGGCGACCACCTACGCCGAGCTCGACTCCGTCCGGTCGTCCTTTCTCGGCAAGCGCAGCCCCGTCAAGGCCATGTCCCGCCGGCTCGGTTCCCTGCCGGAGGACGAGCGCATCCGGCAAGCCGTGGTGCTGAACGAGATCTCCGCACGCATGCAGGCGGAGCTCGACCGCCTGCTTCCCGAGGCGCAACAACGGGAGCTGGAGGCGCGCTGGCGCAGCGAGGAGATCGACATCACGCTGCCGGGCACGACGCACCGACGTGGCGCCTGGAACCCGCTCAGCCAGGTGGAGCAGCGCAGCCTCGCCGTCCTACGCCGCCTGGGCTTCGAATACCGCGAAGGGCCCGAGGTCGAGGACCCTTACTACAACTTCGACGCGCTCAACATCCCCAAGCATCACCCCGCCCGCGACCTGCAGGACACCTTCTGGCTCGACGGCAACCTGGTCCTGCGCTCGCACACCACCACAGTGCAGGCCCGGGTGCTGGCCGAACGACCGGAGCTTCCGATCAAGGTGGCATCCGCGGGACGCGTCTATCGCAATGAAGCGGTCGACGCCACCCACATGGCGATGTTCCACCAGCTGGAAGGGTTCTGGCTGGCGCCCGGCCTCACGCTGGCGCATCTCAAGGGGGTGCTGGCCTTCGTGGTGCGCGAGCTGTACGGGCCGGAGGTCCGCATCCGTTTCAAGCCCAAGTACTACCCGTACACAGAGCCGTCGATCGGCCTGGACATCTCCTGCACGCGGTGCCGTGGCGCAGGGTGCGACGCCTGTCACTCCGTCGGCTGGGTGACGCTGATGGGCGCCGGCATGATCCATCCCAATGTCCTGCGTGAGTTCGGCTACCACCGCCCGGGAGTGCGGGGGCTCGCGTTCGGCTGGGGCACCACGCGAATGACCGCGCAGTGGCTGGAGCTGAACAAAGTACGCCGCCTGTACGAGACCCAGCAGCGTCACCTGCGTTACCTGACCCGGGGGTTGATGTGAAGTTGTCCTTCGCGGGCCTGCGCGCCCATTGTCCCGCGCTGCCCGACGACCCCGAGGCCGTGCGGCTCCTGCTCGACGACGCGGGCATCGAGGTGAAAGGCGTCTCGCAGTCGGGCGACGACACCGTCATCGCGGTGGAGCTGCTGGCCAACCGGGGAGACCATCGCTGCTACGCGGGCGTGGCGCTGGAGTTGGCGGCGCGTCTCGATGGCCGGGTCGTCCAGCCGCCTGTCGCCGGCGTGACCGTCTCGTCCTCTGACGCCGGCGCGGCGGACCCGCGGGTCGCCGGTGCCGTGACAGGCAGCGGGTGTCTCAGCTACACCCTCACTCCCCTGCGCGTCATCGACGACACGGCAGAGCTGCCGGCCTCCGTCCGCCGGATCCTCGCCCTGGAAGGTGGCCTGACGGGCTCGGCCATCGTCGACGCCTCCAACGCCGTGTCCCTGGAGCTCGGCCAACCCACTCACGCCTTCGACGCCGACCTGGTCAAGGGCGCCGTCCAGGTCCGCCCGAGCCTGCCGGGTGAGGTGGCCTGGCTCCTGGGCGAGGACGAACTCCGCGAGCTGCCGCCGGGCACGTTGGTCATCGCCGATGATGTCAAGGTCCTCGCGATCGCGGGCGTGATCGGCTGCGAAGAATCCAGGGTGACCGGGAGAACCACCCGCGTCCTGCTGGAATCGGCGGTCTTCGACCCGGTCGAGGTGCGGAAGGCCGCCTCCGCTCTCGGCGTGCAGACCAGCGCGTCCCAGCGTTTCGAGCGCGGCGGCGATCCCACGGCCGTCCTGGCCGGCGTGGGCCGTCTGGTCAGGCTCCTGGAGGAGGCGGGTGCGGCAGAAGTGACCGGGCCCAGCACCGTGCTGCGCGAGTGGCCGGGGCCGCTTCCGCGCGTCCAGATCGACTTCGAGGACCTCGACGACTTCCTGGGCGTCCGGCTCGCGCCGCAGGAGGCCGTCGACCGCTTGGCCCGCTACGGCGTGACCCATGTCGGTGACGGGCTCTTCGAGGTGCCGGGACACCGCATCTGGGACCTGGTGGAGGACCAGGACCTCTATGAGGAGGTCGCCCGCGGCATCGGCTATGACGCTCTGCCCACGACCCTTCCCGCCGGGAGCATCGGCGCGGCGCGGCCCGCGGCCGAGGAGGGGGCGTGGCTGGCCGGAGAGGTCCTGGTCGCGCACGGGTTCTATGAGGTCTTCACCGACGGGTTCTACAACCGGGAGCTGCTGCGCCAGCTTGGCGTCGAGCCGGGCTCCGCGCTGGACGAGCACGTCGCGACGGCCAACGCCGCCGACCGCCGTTACGCCCTGCTGAAGAACAACTGTCTCGCGCAGGCGGTCGAAGCCGTCTCCATCAATGTGCGATACCGGACCACCGACGTCCGGTTGTTCGAATTGGCCACCGTCTTCGTCCCCGACGCCGACGCGAAGAACGGCGTGTGCACGGAAAAGGGTGTCCTGTGGGCCATCGCGGCCGGCTCGCTGCTGCCGGACACCTGGAGCGACGATCATCGGCAGCAGGACTTCTTCTCGCTCAAGGGGATCGCCGAGGAGATCGCCCATCAGCTGGGCCGGCACCTCACCGTCACCGTGCTCGACGAGAAGCATCCCCTCAGCCCTTTCCTGCACCCCTACCGCAGCGCGAGCCTGTGCCTCGACGGGCGGCAGGCCGGTGTGCTGGGCGAGGTGCACCCCGCGGTCGTGAAACGGTTCGGCATCAGGGACGTGCGCCCGATCTATCTCGAACTGGCCCGATCCGAGCTGCTCGCCGCGCAGATCAGCCCACGGCCCACGCTGGAAGACTCACCCCCCATCGATCGTATGCTCGACTTCGTGCTCCCGAAGGGGGTGCGCAGCACCGACGTCGAGCAGGTGCTCCGTGCGGCGGCGCCGGCCCGGCTTCGCGGGCTCGACGTGGTGGACGTCTTCACCGACCCGGCGCAGTTCGGTGAAGGGGCCCGGTCCATCACCTACAAGCTGCTCCTGGCCGTCGAGCCCACCCCGACGTCCGAAGAGCTCAACGCGGAGATCAAGGTCATGATCGACGCCGTGGCCGCGAGTCTCGGCGAGCGAGGTGTACGCCTCCGATGAGAGCCGCCGACGTCAGTGAAGCACGGACGCGGAGGGCGCGGCTCGACCGGCTCGCGGACCAGTTCGTTGGGCACTTCCTCGGCGTCGGCGCCGAGCCGCTCACCGCGGAGCCGTGCGTGCCGAGCCAGGACCGGACGATCTTGTTCACCAACTCGGCCGTGGTGTCCTTCAAACCGTTCCTTCGGGGAGAAATCCCGCTCGGCGCCGCCGGGGTCGTCGTCCGGCAGCCATGCGTGCGTGCTCACAACCTGCGCGCCACCTTCGCCGACCAGTTCACGAACGATTTCATTCTGCAGTTCGAAATGCTCGGGGTGCTGGCGCCGGCAGGTTCACGGCAGCGCTTGTCCGGCGGCGTGGCGCGGTATTTCGCACAGGTGCTCGGGCTGGATCAGGTCGATGTCGCGCTCCGCGTGGCAGAGGACGATCTCGATCTCATCGGCATGTGGAGTGCGGCGTGGTCCGGCCCTCTCCTGACGAACACCCATGAGCGCGACTACTACCGCTGGGGCTTCGGCGACCCCGGCCTGACCGGCCGCGGCGCCACCTTCGCCATCGCCCAGGGCGACGGGACGTACCGTGACCTGGGAAACCTCATCGCCTTCGAACGCGACGGCTCCTTGGCCGGATACGGCTTCGGCATCGGCGTGGAGACGCTGGCCGCGTGTCTGGATCGCCACCCGTGGATCCTGCACAGCGTTCCGGCAGGAGCCGTGCCGCCGCCTTCGACCGAGGAGGAGGCGAAGCTGGCCGACCTCGTCGGGCTCCTGGTCCGCCTGTACGCGGAAGGCGTACGCATCCGCTCACGGGCACAAGGGCATGTCCTGCGCAAGGCGGTGGTCAACACGCTGCGGCTGGCGGCACAACTCCATGTGGACGAGGCCCAGGTGCTGCGGAGGATCGATGCGCTTGCCTCGGTCGAAGCCCCGGGCCGGCCGGTGAAAGACCTCGTCAGCGCCGACCTCGCCCGGCTGGCGGCGGAGCGCCCGGCGACGTACTCGCATGATCTTTCCTTCTGGTGCGATCGAGGTGTGGCCCCGGACGAACTGGCCGTCGCGGCCGCTCAGGCGAACCCGGATGGGGTGCTCGGCATCGCCTGCCAGGTGAAGGACGTCTGGAAGGGTGATCGTGACCGTGGTCGCACGTCGGTGACACTGGAGGTCGTCCTGGACCTTCCCGCGAACGCCGGGAAAGACGTGCGTAAGTCCGCGCTGCGGGAGGTCGCCGCTCGGCTGGCCGAAGACTTCAAGGCCGAGTTGCGCGGCGAGCTGCGATAAGCCTTCCGCCGCCTCGACGTCGACGGCCGCCACCGGGGAACCCGGCAGGTCACCCAGCCTGGCAGGAATCGGTACACGCCGATAAGGTCCGATCTGTGGGCCGATTGAAGACCAATTCGGGGCCGGCCGAGGACCTGCTGATCGAGCTGAACCGCGACGCCGGGGTGCCACTGCACCGGCAGATCGAGGTGTCCATCCGCGCAGGCATCCGGGCCGGCCGGCTGCGAGCGGGCGCGTCGCTGCCACCCACCCGCACCCTCGCGGCCGGCCTCGGGGTTTCCCGCGGGGTGGTCGTGGAGGCCTACCAGCAGCTCGTCGCCGAGGGTTACCTCGCCAGCCGATCGGGCGGTTACACGCAGGTCGCCGCGTCGATGCCGCCGGCCACCGCCGGCGCGGGCTCCGCGGCTCCGACGGCTTCGACAGCGCGGCCGGCGGCGCGCAGTACCCACTCCAGCGCCGGTTTCGGGGTCGACTTCGGGTACGGGCGCACCGACGTGTCGCAGTTCCCGCGGGCCGCCTGGCTGCGCTCGGTCCGTACCGTGCTCACCACCACGCCCAACGACCGGTTCGCCTACCTCGACGGGCGTGGCGTGCCGGAACTGCATGGGGCCCTGTGCGACTACCTCAACCGGGTGCGCGGCACAGCGGCCGTCCCGGGCAACGTGGTGATCTGCAACGGCTACGGGCAGGGCATCTCGCTGCTGATCCAGGTGCTCGTCCGGCACGGCGCCAGGCGGATCGCCCTGGAGGACCCGTCGTCCGACGACGACGCCCGGGTGCTGGCCCGCGCCGCCGGTCTGGACGTCGTCGGCATCCCGGTGGGTCCGGACGGCGTTCAGGTCGACGCGCTCCACCGGGCCGACGCCGACGCGGTCGTGCTCACGCCGTCGCACCAGTGGCCCACCGGGGCGGTGTTGTCGGCCGCGGCGAGGGCCGAGGTGATCCGCTGGGCGAAGCACCGCGGCGCGATCGTGGTCGAGGACGACTACGACGCGGAGTACCGCTACGACCGGTCGCCGGTAGGAGCCATGCAGGGCCTGGCGCCCGATCACGTCGTCTACTGCGGCACGGCCAGCAAGACGCTCGCGCCGGGGTTGCGGCTCGGCTGGCTGGTGGTGCCTCCCCGGCTGGTCGCCGACGTCGCCGCGGCGAAGATTCTCGCCGACCGAGGTTCGCCGGTCATCGACCAGTTGACGTTCGCCGACTTCCTCGCGCGCGGCGAGTTCGACCGCCACCTGCGCCGGATGCGCCCGGTGTACCGCCGCCGCCGTGACGCGCTGCTGGACGCCCTGCGCACCCACCTGCCCGATCTGGAACCGGCCGGGGTCGCCGCCGGGCAGCATGTGGTCGCCTGGCTCCCGCCCGGCCTCGATGAGGCGGCGGTGGTGACGGCCGCCGCCCGGCACGGGCTCGGCATCCACGGCATCGGCCCGTACCGGATCGCCGGCACCGGACCGGGCGGCCTCATCTTCGGCTACGCCATCCTCGGCGAGACCGCCATCGCCGAGGGCGTCGCGCTGCTGGCTCGGGCCATCCGGGAGGTACGGGGGTCCTGACCCCGCGCAGGCGGCACAGGATCCGCGCATCAGCGTGCCGGCAGGATGTTCTGGTTGAGGTGGAACACATTGGCCGGGTCGTACGCGGTCTTCACCGCGGTCAGCCGGGCCAGCTTCGCGGCCGAGTACGCCCGCCGTACGCCGCGCCGCCCATCGGCCAGGTCGTCGGCCGTCAACGAGTTGACGTACACCCCACTCGCGTACGGCTCGAGCGAAGCACCGGCGGCGCGGGCGGCACCCATCCTGGCGTCGTCCTCGGCCGGGTCGGTCCAGCGGGAGCCGGCACCCCACTCGAACATCGTGCCGCGGTGGCTGAACGCCGCCTCTGCTTCCGGGACATCGGCGATCGCGCCGCCGTGCGCTTGCAGGCCGACGCCCGGCAGGTGCGGGCTCGCGCTCAGATCGGTGCCGCCGCGCAGCAGGAACGCCTCGATCGCCGCGGTGGGGAACCGCCGCAGGTAGTGCCCCTTGGAATAGCGGCGGTAGGCGTGGCCGCCGGTGGAGTCGTCCCGTTGCTGAAGTTCGAGGTAGGACGGTGCGGTGACGCGCGACGCGACCGGACGCCCGAGCGCCCGCATGGCGGGGAGCAGCCGGCGGCCCTCGGCCGGGTCGCCGACCCACACGAACCCCAGCGTGGCGATCGGGCCGGCGGGACCACTGCCGACACTGGCGGTGAACGTCGCCTGCCGGGGCGCGACGGCGTTCAGGTCGCGCCAGCGCTCGATGACCGGGACGGCGTCCTCGGCGCGGAAGTCGAACTCGGCGACCAGCGTCCGCGTGCCGGTGCGGTGCAACCGGAACTCGAACTCGGTGACGATGCCGAAGTTGCCGCCGCCGCCGCGCAGGCCCCAGAACAGGTCGGGGTTCTCGGTGCGGCTCGCGGTCACCAGGTCCCCCTCGGCGGTGACCATCGTGTAGGAGACGACGTTGTCGCAGGCCAGGCCGTGCTGACGGGCCAGCCAGCCCATGCCGCCGCCGAGCGTGAGCCCGCCGACGCCGGTGTGGGAGACGTTGCCGGCGGTGGTGGCCAGGCCGTACGCCTGGGACGCCCGGTCCAGCGCGCCGAGCAGCGCGCCGCCCTGCACCCGGGCACGGCGACGGGCCGGGTCGATCCGCACGCCGCCCATGGGTGTCAGGTCGATCATGAGCCCATCGTCGGGCACGGCGAAGCCGGCGACGTTGTGGCCGCCGCAGCGCACGCCGATCTCCAGGTCCAGGTCCCGGGCCATCCGCACGGCGGCGACCACGTCGGCGACGCCCGCCACGCGGACGATCATGCGTGGACGCCGGTCGACCATGGCGTTCCAGACGGTACGGGCGGTGTCGTAGCCGGCGTCGCCAGGCGTGAGGAGCCGGCCGTCGAAGCGGGTCGCTGTCGTTGTCATGCCCTCAGACTGGCAGGAATCGGTACACGCGATAAGGGCCGATTCCGTAGGCCGATTGGGGACCAATTTCTGCTCACCGAGTTCCCCTCTGGGCGTGTACGTGCCCTTCCAAGAACTCCTCCTCCGGAGGCGAGCGCGCAGGCGCGACCCCACATCCCGCCCTTCGGTCGATAGCTGAACGGGCGACCTGGCGGCTTCGAAAATCGATCGCGTGCCGGGCCGCCATCCGCTACACAGGCCTGGTGCCTGATCCCTATCTGCTTCGCCCCGTCACCGACGACGAGTTCACGTCCTGGGCGCGTGTCATCGCCAACACCTACGGAAACGACCTGTCCGACGAGGACCTCGCCGACGAACGAACGAGTGTCGAGCTGGATCGCACCATTGCCGCGTTCGACGGGGACCTCCCCGTCGGCGGCACCGCGGCCTACACACGCTCGTTGACGGTTCCTGGAGCCGTCCTTCCGGTGGCGGGAGTGACCTGGGTAGGCGTGGCTCCCACCCATCGCAGGCGTGGCATCCTCACGGCGTTGATGCGAAAGCAGCTCACCGACCTGCACGAGGGTGGTGGTGAGCCGATCGCCGCTCTACGCCCCTGGGAGGCGGGGATCTATGGCCGGTATGGCTATGGCCCGGCCTCTCGCGGGGCGCGGTTGCGAGGTGACAAGCGCTCCATGCACTTCACCCCGGGCACGGGTTTCGGGGAAGGAGACATCCGGCTGCTGAGCCGCGATGAGGCACGTCCTCAGATCGAGAAGGTGTACGAGCAGGTCCGCGTCGGCACGGTCGGCTGGCCCGACCGGGCCGGCCGCTTCTGGGACGTCCGCCTCTTCGACGAGCCGCGGGCACGCGGAGGCGCCACCGCGCTGCGCTACGCCATGCATCAGGAGCCGAGTGGCCGGGCGACCGGATACGCGCTCTACCGGATCAAGGACGAGCGGGACGTCTTCGGTGCCGATGTGAGCGCCGTACAGGTCGTGGAACTGGCAACGGTCACCCATCAGGCGTATGCCGCGCTGTGGCGTTTTCTCGCCGGCATCGACCTGGTGCCGTGGATCGAGTATGAGGGGGCGGTGGACGAGCCCCTCCCGCATCTGCTGACCGACCCACGCGCTGTGCGATCAACCGAGGTGGACCGGCTCTGGGTACGACTCGTCGACCTTGACCGGGCGCTGGCAGGGCGCCGCTACGCGACGCCGCTGGACGTGGTCCTGGATGTCCGGGACGGCTTCTGCTCGTGGAACACCGGCCGCTTCCGGCTGCAGGCCGACGGCGACGCGGTCAGCTGCGATCGCACGAGCGCCGCCCCCGACGTACGCCTCACCGCCGCCGAGTTGGGCGCGGCCTTCCTCGGCGGAACGACGCTGGCCTCGCTCGCAGCCGGTGGACGTGTCGAAGAACTCCGGCCCGGCGCTCTGGCTCACGTGTCAACGGCATTCCGCGGCAGCCGGGAACCGTTCTACCCCGGCGGCGCGGCCTTTCCCGCTCACTGAGCTCGTCCGGGCACGTCCACCCGAGCACGGCGCGGCAGGCGGCCGCCATCAGCTCATCGATCGGCGACGGCGGCGTCGCCGGCCCGGCAGCTGGTGACGGACCGCGCCGGCCACACGCTGATCGCCACTGCCGCCCGGAATCCGCACGGCACCGGTATGTCCAGCACCAGCCAGGTTCCAGGCAAGATCCCGGCCGGGTCCCGGACGAGCACAGGTGACGGCCCGTTGACCGGTAGCCGCAGCCCCTGCGCCAGCCGCCCGCCGGCCGCCTTGACGCAGGCCTCGCGCCGCGCCCAGAGCGACGCGAAGCGCTCCGGCGACCCGTCGACGAACCCGGCATCCTCCACCGGGAAGAACCTGCGGGCGAATGCCGCCCGGTCGAGCTCGGGGCGCAGCCGCTCCACATCGACGCCCACACTGCGCCCATGCGCCACCGCCAGCAAGGCCAGGTCCCCCGAGTGCGACAGGTTCCACCGCACATCGGGCATCGTCGGCAGGTACGGCTTGCCGTACCTGCCGACGGCGATCCGCACGTCACGGGGGCGAACGCCCAGGCGCCTGCCGAGCACATGTCTCACGCCGGCGTGGGAAACGATGAAGCGCCGCCTGGCGGCCACGTCGGTGAAGCACGACGCCCGGGCTTGCTCGTGTTCGTCGAGCCAGCTCGTCAGTCCGTCCAGATCCGCCGGTCGGGCGGTGGGAATCCGCCAGATCTCCAGGTCTCGCCGCAAGGTCACGATGTCCTCCGGCAAGCCGTCCGGCGACGGGCAGGACACCGGGTCGATCGCGTCATTGCCGGACGATTTTGCCTTGGGAGATGCCCTGGAAAACGTTGAGATGGTGGATGTTCCGCGTGCCCTCCATGTACTCGATGCCGCGCGCGTCCCGCACGAACTTGTCGAGCAGCGGATGCTCCTGCCGCGCACCGGCGCCGAAGAAACCGAGGGACTTCAGCGTCACCTCCTCGGCCAGGCCGGCCGCGCGCGACTTCGCCGCGGAGGCGAGAGGGCCCAGACCCGGATCGTCGTTGTCCGACGCGACGGCGGCCCGGAGGACGAGCTGCCGCACGCCTTCGATGCGCAGGCCGATGCCGTCGAGCTCGGCGTGTTCCCACGCGGTGAGCGCACGCCGGTGCGCGCGCACGTAGTCGCAGGCACCGCGGGCGATCCCGACTCCCAGGGCGGCCACGCCAGGCCTCAGCTGGTTCAGCCCGCGAACGGCGCCGAGCAGTCCACGCCTGGATGGAGACAGGTGCGCGCCGAGCAACCGGTCGGCTGGAATCTCGACGGAGGAGAAGCGTACGTCGGTGACCTGGTTGCCACACAGACCCACCGTGGGAATCGGCGTGGCGACGAAGCCCGGGTGGCCGGTGTCGGCGAGCACCGCGGCGACGCCGAGCGGGCCCGGCCTCACCCGGGCGAAGATCACGCCGAGGTCGGCGCGGATGGCGTTGCCGATGAAGCGTTTTGCCCCGTTGAGCAGCAGGCGATCACCCTTCTGGGTGAGCGTGGTCTGCATGGCGCCCGCGTCCGATCCGCGTTCGGGCTCGGTGAGCGCGAAGAAGGTCCAGGTGGGACGCTCGGCGATGCGCCCGAAGAACAGCTCCTGCTGCGCCTTGTCCCCCAGCTGGCTGACGAGCACCCCGGACATCGAGGGGCCCGGTGCGGCCAGCAGCATGCCCGCGTCGGCGGCCCCGAACTCCTCGCAGATCGTGACCCGCTCTACCCCGCCTCCGCGGAAGGGGTGGCCGTCGAGCGTGATCGGTTCGTCGTCGTATTCCTCGGGAATCGGGTTCCTGGCGAGGAATCGTATGCCGGGCAGGTCGAGGAGCTCGTGCACCATGTCGGGTGTGCGCTCCAGGTCGAGCGCCCACTTCGCGAGCTCCTGCGCCCACTCGCGGACATGGGCACGCAGCACCGACTGCCGCTCGTTCAGCTCGATCATTTCGCTGCCCTTCCGGTATAGGCGTCGGCCAGGAGTTCGGAGACGTGGGCACTCTGGCCGGGACCGTCGGCGCGAAAGCCGCTGCCGCCGAGCAGCCTCAGCAGCATGCGGTCCGCCAGCGTGATCCGCTGGTGGAGCACGGTCAGATGGTCGTGGTCGAGATCGCCGGGCCGCGCCCCCTCGATCACCGTGAGGACCTCCAACTGCTCGATCACCGCCTCGGCCAGCTGGGCCTTGACCAGTTGGAGCAGCAGCAGCGGAGACCCGTCGGACGTGCGCCCGCCCAGGTAGGACCGGCAGTGTTCGAGGAGCCCTTCGGACAGGCCGTAGCGCAGCCAGGTCAGCCCCAGCGTCCATGCGGCGTTCGTTCCCGCCATGGCCGGTTCGCGCAAGGCCACCAGCGACCGCCCGTGCAGAGCCACCTCCCCGAGGGAGGTGGCGGTGGTCTCCGCGCTCGCCACCTCGCGCGGGACGAGGGCATGACCGGCCGGACCGTATACGACCCTGCCCGCCGCAGGCCCCGCGTGCAGCAGGAGAACCGCGGCGACCAGCCCTTCGGTCCTGGCGGTGGCGCGGATGGTCGCGTAGGGAAGTTCGTCGTGGGAAGTCATCCTGCCTCGCATGAGGTGTCGAGTGTGCAGATGCTGAGGTTGCGCATCGTGCGGTCGTAGTCGGCGACGGCGACTCGCCGGCCGCGCCACCCGGGCAACGCGGCGGCCAGCGCCACCCAGACCCCGGTGCAGGGCAGTCCCGGCGGCGCGAGCCTGATGTGCTCGAACGCGTTCGGGAGCGTCGCCGCCAGGCCCCGGCCCGCGACCAGCGCCGTATGCCCTCCCAGCTCGGCGGCGAGCAGGCCCGCCACCCGCTCGGGGGGAATCTCGGTGCAGTGACGGACCTCGAAGCCCTCCGCCACTGCGCCGCCGTCGGTGAACACCAGAGCCGCGGCACAGTCCCGAAGCGGCACCATCTCTTCCGTCCCGGCCACGTCATACGGCAGGCTCTGCTGGTCCATCACCATCAGCAGGCAGTTCGACGCCCCGTAGGTGCGAAGGATCTTCAGGGCGGTGAAAGGCGCGACCACGCCCTGATCCGTCACCCCGAGCGGGAAGGGGTCTCCGGGGAGCAGTTCCGCGAGGAGCGAGGCCGGAGACCGGATCAGATCGGCATCGGGCACCGCGCTCGCCAGGGCGAGCACGTCGACCGGCGCCGGCAACGGCCCCAGTTCCGGGACCATGGCCTCCGCCATCTCCGCGTAGCTGTTGCGCCGGGTGGACATGTAGCCGGGACGCAGGGGCAGGCCGTGCAGGTGGGTGACGTCCTCGACGTAGCTGCTCATCAGCTCGTGGGCCCTGCCGGAGAGGAAGGGCCGTCCCTCTCCGAACATCCGGGTCCCGATCCGATGCAACCGCACGCTAGCCCTGCTCGACGACGTAATCGGCGAGCGAGCCGACCGTCTCGAAATGCCGCTGCTCCAGCGTGTCGGTGTCGAACTCGACAGGCAGCTCATCCTCCAGCCGCATCAGCAGCTCCAGCACGCTGGTCGAATCGAGTCCGAGGTCGTCGAACAGGCGGGTCGGCTCGTGGATCTCCGAACTTTCCCTGCCGAGCATGGCGCCGAGGGCGCCCGCGATGGCACCGGTGATCGTGGAACGCTCGATCTCCTGGGTACTGCTCATGAACTGGTCTCCTTACGTGGGATGAGTCGTTGCCTGTCCAGTAGGTCGTTGACGCTGTCCCGGTCGCGGACGAGGTGGGCCGCACCGTCGACGACCAGGACCTCCGCGGGATGCCCGTGGCTGAGGAAGAGCACCGGCGACGCGCTGGGGCCGTACGCGCCGGAGTTGAACACCCCGAGCAGGTCGCCGGGGCGCAGGTCGGGGAGCGACACCGCCTTGCCGATCGTGTCGTTGGGCGTGCACAACGGGCCGGTGACGTTCCAGGGTCCTGCCGGCGCGTCAGCCCGGTTGAGCAGGCGGATCGGGAAGTTGCGTTTGACGAACGACCCGATGCCCACGGCCGCCATGTGGTGGTTGGTGCCTCCGTCGGCGATCGCGAACCGCTCGCCCATCGAGCACTTCACGTACCGCACCCGTACGACGTACACACCAGCCGGCGCGGTGAGGTAGCGGCCCAGCTCCATGATCATCCGGGTTTCCGGGCGCCGCGCGGCGAACTCCTCGATGACCGGGTTGAGCAGGCCGGCCAGGACCTCCACGTCGAGGTCTCGCTCACCGGGGAAGTAGGCCACGCCGAGCCCGCCGCCGACGTCGACGATGTCGAGGGGAAAGTCGAGCTTCGCCGACAGCCGCTCCGCCATGTCGAGGATGAGCGCCGTGTTCTGCGCGACGACGTCTTCGCTGAGAATCCGGGTCCCCATGTACGCCTGGACGCCCACGACCCGCACGTTCGCATGTCTGCCCACCACGTCCGGCGCTCCCAGGAGCTGCTCCTCGTCGATGCCGAACTGGCGGGGCTTTCCCCCCATCGTCAGCTTCGAGCCCTTGACGGAGAAGGCGGGATTGACGCGGAGCACCACGTCCGCGGTCCCGCCTCGTTCGGCGGCGAGGCGGTCGATCAGGTCCAGCTCGCCGAAGGACTCGCACACGATGGCGTGTACCGGCGTGTCGAGACAGGCGCGGAGTTCCGCCTCGCTCTTGCCCGGGCCGAGGAAGACGATGTTCTCGGGCGCGATGTCGGCCCGCACGGCGGTGGTCAGCTCGGCCAGGGAGGACACCTCCGCCCGTGCGCCGTACGAGCCGAGCAGGGCGCAGATGGCCAGGTTCGGGTTCGACTTGAGCGAGAAGAAGATCTCGAGCCGTGAATGCAGGCGGGCGCGCAACCTCTCGTACTGGTCCCGCAAGGTGTCACCGTCATACAGGTAGAGCGGTGTGCCGTACTGCTCGGTCAGCTCACCGATCCCGATCCCCTGCACCTGGTATGCCGTCATGTCAGTCGTCTCACGATCTCGTGGTCGAGGGCGGTCCGGGCTTCGTGGCCGTCGGCGATCAGCAGGCCGTACAACCGCCCGTCGAAGGAGGAGCTCTCTCTTGCGGCCGCGTTCACTGTGGCGAAATTGTTGATGAGCAGGCCGGTGCCGCCCGGGCCCTCCAGCAACAACCCCGCCAGCTTCCCGCGCAGTTCCCGGTACGGCAGGCGCTCGCTGAGCCGCAGCGGATACTGCCTGGCCAGCGCCACCTGCCCAGGCGCCATGAAACGCTCTTGAAGGGGCAGGTGGTAGGTCGACATGTTGTAACGCGCGTTGATCTCGACCACGGGATACAACCCCCCGCCCGGGTCCACCATGGCGTCCACGCCGACCACGCCGTAGAAACCGTCCCGCGCGAGAATCTTCGCCAGCCGGTGGGAGGATTCCTCCAGCTCGGCCGTCTGGGCGGCCGTGATCGTGGCCGGGATGCGGTGCCCCTTGTGCACGCCGTTCTCTGTGACGGCCTCCTTGACGAAGTCGAAGTGCGCGTTCGCGTCCGGGCCCACGGTGAACTGATAGTTGAGGTCGGCGGACTTGGCCACCCACTCCTCGATGACCAGCGCGACCGTGTCGTCGCCCGACCTGTCGGCCCGGCGCCGGATCATCGCATGCAGGCGCTCCAGCTTCTGCCGGTCCTCGATCACCACGATGCCCTTGCCGGAGACGCCGAAGGCATCCTTGATCACCATGCTCCTGCCGCGTTCGAGCAGGGTCAGGGCCTCGTCCAGCGCGGCCTCCAGCTCGGCCATGGTCTCGGCCGTCCACCCGGCGGCCAGGCGCAGACCGGCGTCGTCGGCGGCCCGGCGACTGTAGATCTTGCTGTTCACCAGCTTGCACACGTCGGCCCGTGGTGTGACCAGCGGCAGCCCGGCGGCGGCGGACAGCCGCTCCTCCACCATCGAGGTGCCGTGGGGGGCCAGCCGGACGTTTCCCAGCGCCGAGAGGGTTTCCACAAGGTCGGGGTCGTCGAGCGCGTCGAGCGTCACGGTGCGTCGCGGGTCGTTGCGCGCGACCGTGTGGATCCGCGGCAGGGTGACACCCAGCTCGGCCAGATGGGCCACGTAGTCCTCGTCGGGAGCCTCCTTGAGGATCACGTGGTCGCCGGGGCCTGCCAGGAGCAGGGTGAACTCGTCCATCCGGTTGACGATTTCGGCTCCGGCGGAGAATGCCGGGCGGGGAAGACCCTTCTCTCCCACCGCCCATTGGTCCTCGACCTCGAAATTGCCGACGAAGGCCAGCGGCGTGTCCGGCGAACCCGTCAGCGCCGCCTTGACACGTTTGAGAAACATCGCATGCCTCCTCAGTGTTCGAACACCATGGCGGAGAAGAACCCCCCGATGCCCACGGCGGCCATCACGTACCGATCGCCCGGCTGTAACCGGCCGAGTTCCTGAGCCGTACGGAAATTGATGAAGGAGTCGGCGCAGAAGCAGTGACCGGTCTCCGGGACGTTGTCCAGCAGGACACGTTCCAGCGGGAAGCCGATGAGCCGGCACACCCGCACCCAGGAGACGCGGTTGACGTTGTGCGGCAGCACCAGGGCCACGTCGTCGAGGGAGATCCCGGCCCGGTCGACGGCGGCGATCAGCACCTCGGCCACCGCGTTCGGATAGACCTGCTGGAAGTCGGCGTTCAGTGCGTCGGTGAGCGCGAGCCCGGAGTTGAACCTGCCATACGTGCGCGTGGCGTATCCGAGCACACGATCGTGTCCGCCGCCGGTGCCGACCAGGAGCGCCGCCGCCCCTTCCCCGTTCACCGCCGCGCCGGGCACCGTTCTCACCATGGTGGTGTAGGTCTTCTCGCCCGCCAGGATGAGGGCGAGGGCGTCGGGATCGCCTTCCGCCGCCAGCAGCCGCCCGGCGAGGTCGACCGCGAGCAGCCCCGACGCGCACGCCTGGTGGACTATGGTGAACGCTTCCGCCCGGCCCAGCCCGAGCGCCCGCCGCACCTCATGAACGTCGCTCCTCGGGTAGGCGGTGGCGACCGGGATGCTCCGCGCCTGGATCACATAGCGCACGCGGTCCTCCTGGCCGCGCAGCTCGCTGAGCTTGCCGGCGGCCGCGAGCATGAGGTCGAAGCCGGTGCCGCCAGGCTCGCGACGGATGTGCGAGAGGCCGAAGAACCGTTCGAACGCCCTGAGCTGCGGGTCCGTCAACCCCAGTTCGTCCTGGAGCGAGGCGATCGCCACGCGTCGCGGCGGCAGGTGCACGGCGACTTCTCGCAGGTCGGTCATCGCTGTTCCACCAGCGTGCTCACGTGATCGGCCAGCGCGTCGATGGTCTCGCAGTCCCAGGCCACGGTCGGGTCTATCGACAGATCGAAATGGTCCTCGATGTCGCCGCACACCGCGAACGCGTAGACCGAGTCCAGTCCGTACGCCGCCAGCGACACCGAAGGACTGATCTCCGACGGATCCTTGCCGAGGTAGGACGCGACCCGCTGGGTCAGCCAGCTACGTAGATCGTCCACGGGCGTCTCCTTCCTTCGTGTCACCGGGTGCCGGGAGACGCGGGTTCCGGCACGGACCTCGCGCGGCAGCCGCCGGTCATGCCGGGCTGTCCCGGTAGCGGGCGCGCATGGCGGGCGTGAGGTCCTCGTGCAGGGCCGTGAGCTCGTCCTTGGTGAACAGCTCGCGGGTCAGCCCACGCTGGATCTTCCCGCTGGTGGTCCGTCGCACCTGGGACGGCCGTACGAGGACCACACCGCCGACCGCCACACCGAAGTCACGCCGGATGGCGCTGCGGATCTCCGCGGCGAGGCCGGACGGCGTCATGTCCTCCAGGGCGTGCGCGCGGCACTCCTGCACGATCACGATCTCCTCGTCAGGGGTGGGAACCGTGAAGGCCGCGCCGACCCCGCGGGCGAGCGCGGGGTGCGCCGCGCGCACCGTCGCCTCCAGATCCTGGGGGTACAGGTTCTGGCCGCGGACGATCAGCACTTCCTTGATGCGGCCCGTCACGTAGAGCTGGCCGTCGTGGATCGTCCCGAGGTCGCCGGTGCGCATGTAGCCGCCGCCCCGGTCGCTGGTCGCTCCGAAGACGGCCCTGGTCGCGTCCGGACGGTTCCAGTAGCCGCGCGTCACGTGGGGACCGCGTACCCAGATCTCGCCGATCCGCCCGTCCGGCAGGATCTCGCACTTCACGGGGTCCACGACGACGACCCCGTCGCGGGCCGCCCCGCAGGAGACCACGAGCCGGGTGTGCTCCTCCGTTCCCGCCTCTGGGCGGGCGGGCGCGAAGAGGCCGAGGCCGAGCTGGTAGGCGTCCACGCCGGTGACGACCATGCCGCGCCGACGGTCGGTGCAGCTCACCGCCAGGGTCGCCTCGGCCAGGCCGTACGAGGGGAGCATGGCCGCGGGATCGAGCCCATGAGGCCGGAAACGCTCGATGAAGGCCTGTTGGGTCGCGGCGTGGATCGGCTCCGATCCGTTCAGCACACGGGTGACCGGGGAGAGGTCGATCCCGGCCGCCTGCGCCTCGGTGACGGCTCGCACGCAGAGGTCGAAGGCGAAGTTCGGGGCGGCGGTGAGGTTGACGCGGTGCCGGTCGAGCAGCCGCAGCCAGGCGTACGGCCGTTTGACGAAGGCGAGGGGGGACATCAGCACCGTCGTGGTGCCCAGGCACAGGGGGGTCAGCAGCAGGCCGATCAGCCCGAAGTCATGGAAGGTCGGCAGCCAGCCGCCGAAGCGCGTGGTCGATGTGGCGCCGGTCACCTGGCAGAAGACCTCGGTGTTCGCCCGGACGTTGCCGTGGTCGACCATGACCCCCTTGGGGTCTCCGGTGGAGCCGGACGTGTACTGCAGGAAGACCAGGCTCTCCGCGTTGGTCGTCCCCGGGTCGGCCCACTGCTCGGCCGGCGGGAGCGCTCCATCGACGGCCAGGCAGGCCATCGTGTCCAGGCCGGCGTCGTGGGCCCACTCCTGCACGGCGTCCAGCCCTGCCTGCTCGGACAGCGCCACTTTGACGCCCGCGTCTCTGGCGATGCCCGCCAGGCGGGCCTGGTGGCTGCGGTGACCGCCGGGCGGCGGCGTCGGAACCGCGATCATGCCCGCGTAGACGCAGCCGAAGAAGGCGGCGACGAAGCCGAGGCCGGGCTCGTTGAGCAGCAGGACCCGATCGCCCGGGTCGGCGTGCAGGTGGAGCAGCGCGGCCACGCGGCGCGCGGTCCGATCCAGCTCGGCGTAGGTGAGGCACTGGTCGCCGGCGGCGTCTATCGGGTTCGTCGCGAAAACGACCGCCTCCTGATCGCCGCGGACGACGGCCCAGTCCCGCAGGAGCGCCGTCAAGGTGTCGTGGTCAGGCATGCAACCCTCCCTGATGGGAACATGATGGGATGATCTCGTCCGGTTGTCGGAGGCGACAGCCGCATTCGGGCGGCCCAAGGGCTATGCCTGATCGGCTTCACAACCCCGCCCGGACGGCCGCGTATCGGACCCGTGCATAGAGCGTGTTCAGGTCATCGAGTTCGGGGCTCGGATGGGGCGAGAGGAAGTGCGAGGTCACCTCGTTCGCCACCCGTGTCGAGGCCGGCACCACCGCGCCGGCGCTCGGGCCGCTCCTCCCCGGATCCGCCCAGCTCTCGGCCGTGTCGAGGGCGGTCAGCACATCGCTCACGTTCCCGGACGACCGGTGCCTGGCCACGAAGACCCCTCGGGACATGTAGCGCCCGGGTGCGGCCGCGGCGAGCACCGGGAGCAGGGCCCGGTTGGCGAGCGTCTCGCAGGCCAGGATCGTCACGACCGGCCGGTCATCCGGCTGCTCGCGCGGCGGCTCGGGCTCGACGCCACACCGGGGACAGGTGACGGGACGCAGGCTGACCTGGGGATCGAGCACCCCTGGTGGCGCGGGGATCGAGGGCGGGACGAGCAGCAGCGCCCGCGCCTCACGCCGTGCCATGCGCTCGGTGATGGTCGCTGCCTCACGCACGGACGAGCTCCTCCAGCCTCGGCCGGGCCGCCGCGCGACCGCGTTCGACGGCCTCGACGCCGAGCCCGGTCAGAGCCGCTGACGAGCGCTCGTCCAGGCGGGTGCGGTCGGCGGCGCTGAGTCCCGAGGCGACCCACGAGGCGATCGCCCGGTGGAGGATCCAGTCCGCGCCGGGGCCCGCGCGTTCACCCGCATCCGCCCCGAGGATGTAGGCCGCGGCCCACAACTCCCGTGCGTACGCGGGGAGGTCCCGGCGCGGCAGGGCGGCGAGGATCCGCCGGGGATCCAGCCCGATCAGGGACGACCAGTCCGCCCAGTACCAGCCGAAGGGATGCTCCACGGGCTCGCCCTCACGGAACAGCCGCAGAAAGCACCGGGAGTCGATGAGCTCGACCGCGAAGGTCCCGCGCTCCCGGTCATCGTACGTGCGCCAGTGGCCGGGGCCGAGGCGCCGGCCGCCCGCGTAGACGGTCGCGTGGAAGGAACCGGGATGTCCGGCCAGGCTGGGCGTGTCCTCATGGTCGACCAGGTGCGGCACGGCGGCGACCACGGGCAGCCCCCGATCGGCGCAGAAGAGCGCGACCATCTCGTCGTCGTCGCGGATGTCGTCGCTGATGGGGGCGAGGTACGCGGCCAGTTCCCCGGCCCGCTCGGCGGGGAGCACGAGCCCCTGCGTCGGGGTCCACTCCGCCGGCGACAGCGGCGCCCACGCGGAGCCGGCCGCCGCCGCCCGCCTGACGAGATACGAGTTCTGCGGGCTGTTCCAGTTGGAGTAGAGGGCGACGGCGTGCCGCGGCCGCGCGCGGACGGCATCGGCCAGGTGGGCGGCGAATCCGGCGCACAGCAGCACGTCGTCCTGCAGGACGAGATGGTGGGTGGCCCCGGGCGGCACGGCCGCCCAGGCGCGCTTGGCCGTGCGCAGCGGACTGGGCGTTCCCGAGGGGTCTGGATCCACGATCACCTGCGCCGCGAGCGGGGCGCACGATGTGAGCAACGGGGGAACCCGATCGGCTCGGCGTGGGTGATGCATGATCGCGACGCTTATGCGGATGTCCATGAAGATGCCACGCGCTCTTTCTGCTCGTCGGCGTCGATGAGGTCCTCGACGGGCACGAATCTGCACCCGCTCACCATGAGGGTCTCGAGGATCAGCGGGATCGCCTCGATCGTCTGCGAACGGTCGCCGCCGCCGTCGTGCAGGAGCACGACGGATCCGAAATCCGTGTCGCCGATCACCTGGTGGGCGATCGCCGAAGCGCCGGGAAGCGCCCAGTCGGCGGCCTCGACGTCCCAGAGCACGGTGGTCTGCCCATGCTCGGCCAGCCACGTGAGCACGTCGGCGTTCCGTCCGCCGAAAGGTGGCCGGAACAACGTCGGGACCTCCCCGGTGATCCCGGCCAGCACCTCGGCCGTCCTGTCCACCTGGGCGAGGACCTCCTGCCTGGTGAGGTCGGGCAGGTAGGGGTGTGACCAGGTGTGGTTGCCCACGCTGTGGCCTTCCTCCGCGATCCGCGCCACCACGTGGGGATGGGCCGCGGCGTGCAACCCGAGGCAGAAGAAGGTGGCGGGCACGTGGTAGTGGCGTAGCAGATCGAGCAGGCGCGGCGTGTGGTCGGGGTCGGGGCCGTCGTCGAAGGTGAGCGCCACCTTCGGACGTACGCGGCGGCCGTGCGCCAGACACCTGCCCGAGGCGACCTGCTCGGCCTCGACGAGCGCGGCCGAGTCCAGGTCGTCCTCGATCCGCCGGTCGAGCCCGGTGAGCGTGCCGGAGTCGGGGGCGATCCTGGTCAATGATGACCCGCGGGTACGGCCGCGTTCCGCCAGGACGACCGGATCCAGCGAGCCGAACGCCCGCCGCGGCGGTGCGACGTCGCCGTCGGCGCGGTAGACGTCGAGTCCCGCGGCCGTCAGATGACCGTCGACGACTCCGTTCGTGTTGTCGATGACGCACATCAGCGGTTCCCGTTCGGCCAGCCGGAGGAGGCGGGCCACGACGTCCCTCACGCCCACGGTTTCGAGACGGAGCGGGGCCACGACGTGGGCACCTGCGGGATCGAGGACGGCCAGCTCGTACGCGCCACCATCCCATCCAACGCCCGCGTACCACATGGCTCAGTCCTGCCGGAGCAGGACGGGTTGGCCGTCCTGCCGGGCCGACGTGTACGCCGCCTCGATGACCTCGGCGGTCGAGACGATGTCGTGGAGCGGACCGACCCACGAAGCGGGTCTCTCCAGCCGGGTGGTGAAGTCCGCGAACAGGTCCGCGAACCATTCCTCGTGGGTGGAGCTGTGCGTCGGCGACTCCAGGGAACGTTCCTCGTCACCTCCTGGCCCGGTCAGCACGGCTGTCCCATCCGTGATGGTCACCGAGGAGGTGGGGCCCGCCAGGATGTAGTGGTTCGTACGCCGGTCGCCGACCCAGCTCAGCTCGATGTCGGCGATGCCCGAGGGGAAGTGCAGCCGCACGTCGATGGACTCGTCGAGCCCTTCGCTCTGCCAGCGGGCCACGGCGGAGACCTTGGCGGGTCGTTCCCCGAAGAGGCGGGCGGCCATGTAGACGCAGTGCGAGCCGTGGTCCAGCAGGATGCCCCCGCCGGCGATCTCCGGGTCACGCCGCCAGTCCGGCCGGTAGGCGTCGTTGCCCCTGGCATGCGTCTGCCGCTCGATGTGGAAGCACACCGTTCTCGGTGTCCCGGCGTCGGCCGCGCACTCCTCCAGCAACCGCATCATCGGCGAGAACAGGTAGTTGTGCGCCGGGTAGAGCAGCCGCCCTGCCCGCCTCGACGCTTCGGCCAGGCCGAGCGCGTCGGCCGTGCGGAAGGCGACGGGCTTCTCGCAGATCACGTGGCTGCCGGATGCCAGCGCTGCCAGGGCCAGGTCGCGGTGGTGACCCGGCGGTGCGCAGACGTCCACGACGTCGGGCGCGTGTTCGGCGCTCAGCTCGGCGAGGTCGGCGTACGCGCGGATGCCGGCCTGCCCGGCCGCCTCGCGTCTGGCCGGCGACGGGTCGGCGATCGCGACCACGTCCACGCCGGCCAGGCGGTCGTAGGCCGACAGCCGGGCCGCGCCGGCGACGCCGAAGCCCGCGATCGCCGCCTTCATCGGGAACCTCCTGTCAGCGTCGCGCGGATCACGCCGGCGGATTCGCGGGCGAGGTCGGCGTCGACGTTGAGCGGCGGATAGAGCCGCAATGTGTTGCCGCCCGTCATGACCAGGACCCCCGCCCTCAGCAGCGCGAGGAACGTCTCGCGTAACACCTCGCCGGACACGGGTTCCTTCGTGGCCTTGTCGGCGACCAGCTCGATGCCGATGGCCAGGCCCAGCCCGCGTACGTCTCCCACCAGCGGCGCCTCGTCGGCCAGCGGGCGCAGCAGTTCCAGCAGTTCGGCGCCGAGCTTGCGCGCGTGTTCCGCGAGGTCCTCCTCGACGAGGACGTCCGTGGTGGCGGCCACCGCCCGGCAGGCCATGGGGAACGCGCCGAAGCTGGAGGAGCTGGCGCTCGGGTCGGAGAAGGGCGCGGCGGACATGTGGGCCGCGGTGGAGATCACCCCGGTGACCGGGTACCCGCCGCCCATGCCCTTCCCCACCGTCACGATGTCCGGGGTGACGTCCTCGTGCTGGTAGGCCATCGGCGCCCCGGTCCGGCCGAAGCCGGTCATCATCTCGTCGGCGATGAGCAGGGCGTCGAACTCCTCGGCCACCTCCTTGAGCGCCGCGAGATACCCGTCGGGCGGAACGACGTTGCCCGAGCGGCCCTGCACGGGCTCGACCACGATGGCTGCGAACGCCCCCGTCGATTCGCGTTTGATGACGTCTCTCGCCAGGTCCACGCACGCGAATCCGCAGGAGGGGCTCTTCAGCTTCAGCGGGCAGCGGTAGCAGTTGGCGTACGGCGCGCTGAAGAAGCCGGCGGGCAGCGGGCCCAGCCCGGCCCTGGCTCCTGACGTGAGCGCCAGGCTGCCCATCGTCTTGCCGTGGAAGCCGCCCCAGAAGGACAGGAATTCGTGTTTCCCGGTGACCGACTTGGCCAGTCTCAGGGCCGCCTCCACGGCTTCGGTGCCGCCGCTGTAGAGCTGGATACGGTCGAGGGGTGCGCTGAGCACGCGGCTCAGGGCGTTCACCATGTCGAGTCGGGCGGGCGAGCCGAACGCGCCCGCGGGTGTGGCGGTGAGCTGGGCGGCCAGCGCCGCGACGTATCGGGGGTGGGAGTGTCCGATCGAGTTGACGCCGCCGGCGCCCTGAAAGTCCACGATCTCGTGCCCGTCGGCGTCGGTGAGCATGGCGCCTTCCGCATGCTCGACGCAGAGCTTCGACCACAACATCACGGCTTGCAGGCCGGGCCCGATGACCCGCTGCTCCGCGGCCCAGTGAGCGTCCGACCTGCTGCGCTCGGACGTCAGTCCAATTGCCATCTCCAGGCCCTTCCAGGTGTGTGTGCTCCAGCGTGCCGACTGTCCAGAGGGGGCATAAGCGGCGATCGGCCGGGCGAGAGGGCATACCCGAACGAGCCGGTGCCGCGGGGCGCTCACCCACCTAGGGTGAGCCAATGGATCATGTCGGGCTGGTCGCCCTCGCCGCCACGGCCGCCGTCGAAGCCGGCTCGCTCCTCGTCACCCGCTACGGCCCCGGCGTCAGGACGCGGGCCAAGAGCGGCCTGCATGACGTGGTGACGGAGGCGGACGGGCAGGCCGAGTCGCTGATCCGTACGATGCTGTCGGCCTCCTGTCCCGACAGCGTGATCGTCGGCGAGGAGACGGGCGCGAGCGGAGCGGGCGAGGTCGAGTGGTGCGTCGATCCCATCGACGGCACGCACAACTTCGCGCGCGGCCTCGGGCTGTACGCGGTGTCGATCGGGGTGTCGGTGCGCGGCGAGCCGGTCGGCGGAGCCGTTTACGATCCGACGCGCGGCGAGTTGTTCACCGCGGCGGACGGCGTTCTCCGGATCGACGGACGGCCGCCGCCCCCGCGCGTCACGGAGCCCGATCCGCTGCCCGTCGTGCTGACCGACATTCCGACGCCAGGGGTCCGGGACCCTGCCGAGGCCCGGTTGCACGCTGAGCTGGTGGAGACGGCAGACGTGCGAAGGATCGGGTCCTCGGCGCTGGCGCTCGCCTACGTGGCCGCGGGCCGGGCCGACCTGGCCGTGAACGCGGACGTGTTCGTCTGGGACGTGGCCGCCGGGCGGTCACTGGTCAGGGCGTCGGGAGGGGGGTTCGTGGGAGTGCCAGGGGAGCCGGGGACGGAGCGCCGGTCCGGTTTCGTGGCCTGGGGCCCGCTCTTCGCCGGGCACGGGAGGCGCCTGTCGGACCGCCTCGCGGAATTCGCGGAGCTCGCTGTCCGGAACTCGTCAAATGCCTGGCCCTGCCCAACAACGACCGTATTTGATGCGAGTCATGACGCCGACCTTTCCTGAAGGCACAGAAACCGCACAGATCAACGTCGCGATTCTCGTCGGCAGCGAGTTGCTTCAACGAGGTCTGGAGACCGTTCTGCGGCAGGTCCCCATGGTGAACCTCACGGTCGACGGCGACGCCTGCGATGTCCTCATCACCACCGAAGCGCTGCCCGGCACACGCGACAAGGACGTCAAGACCCTTCTCCTGCTCGACGAGGCCCAGGTGACCGGCCCGGAGTTCACCCTCTCATCGGAATTCGACGGTTATCTCATCCAGGAGGACATCACCGCGAATCATCTGCGCGACGCCATTCACCGGGTGATCGCGGGCGAGCTGGCGATCCCCGACCGGCTGGCGCGGGAGCTGCTCACGCGCGCGTCAGGCCCGTCGGCGGACGCCCCGCAGCGCCGTCCGCCGGTCAGCCTCACCGCACGGGAAAGCGTGACGCTCTCCCTGCTCGCCGACGGCCTCAGCAACAGGCAGATCGCACGTCGCCTGTCGATCTCGGAGCACGGCGCGAAAAGGCTGGTGGCCAGCGTGTTGCTGAAACTCGACTCGCCCAACAGGACCGCGGCGGTCGTCACGGCGATCAAGGCCCGCCTGATCGAATACGCCTGAGGCGCGGCAACAGCGGCCGGAACGTACGCTCGCGCAGCATCCCCTTCCACACCCCGACCGCGCCCACGACGTCGTCCAGCACGTGCGCGGCGACGTACCTGGCCGGGTCGAGCGGCGGGCGGCGCTCCACCCACTCGGCCAGAGCGGGCAACGCCAGCGCTGCGACGAGCGGGAGGCGCAGCCGGGGGACGGCGATCGCGGCGGGGAGGGCCAGCGGCCACCACACCTGCGCCATCGACGCCCCTGCCAGGCGGCCCGCCGTCAGCGTGTCGGCGACGGCCAGCGCGGCCGCCCGCGCGGGCTCGCCGGGCAGTTCCCTGGCCAGGCCGGCTGCATGGGCGGCCACGCAGGAGGCCGCCAGGCCCGCGCGGGCCGCCCGGCCAGGGGCGCACACCGCGGCGGCCCAGGCCAGGACCCCCCACGCGGACGCGTCGAGCGCCGGGATGGCCCCGGGGTGCCTGCGGTCCAGCGCCGCGACCGAGGTGCCGTACTCGACGCGGCGGGCCAGCCAGGTGCCCAGCCGGATCCTGTGACGGTGGGCGACCCTCGCGCCGGGCTCATAGCGGACCTGCCACCCCGAAGCGACCAGCCGCCAGACGAAGTCGACGTCCTCTCCCAGGGCGAGCCGCTCGTCGAAACCGGCTCCCGCCGCCGCTCGCCGGACCACGAGCGCCGCCGTCGGCGCGTACGGCACCAGGCCGTCGGGCCTCACCACCGCGGCGGTGTCCCCCATGTCGAGCGCGGAACGGGCGGCCTCGTAACGCGACAACCACCCGCGGTCCGCGCCGTACGACACGATACGCGGGGCCACCGCCGCGACCTGCTGGGCGGCGAAGTGCGGCAGCAGCCGGTCCAGCCAGCCGGGTTCAAGGACGCAGTCGGAGTCCACGAACGCCACGTAGGGCGTGGTCACCGCGGCCAGCCCGGTGTTCCTGGCGGCGGCCGGGCCGCCTCGCGTGTCCCGGCGCACATAGGTGGCCCCGGCATCGGAGACGACCTTCGACACGGCCCGCTCGTCCGGAGAACCGTCGTCCACCACGATCACCGCGAGCCCGCGCAGCCCGGCAAGGCACGCGGCCAGCTCGCGCACCCGCCCGTGCACGGGAACGACGACGGTCACCTCCGCCTCCGCGGGGCCGCCCGCTTCGGGCTCCGGCCGCAGCACGCCCGCCTCCACCAGCAGACGGGCGAGTGCGCGATGCGAGCCGGAGACCGGCCGCCCGGCCCGCCAGCGGGCGACCTCGTCGGCCTGGGCCCGATCGAGGCGCAGCACCCGGCGGGGATGGCCGCCCACCAGAATACGTCCGTTCGCCAGAACACGGGTGCCGGGGTCCAGCCGCGCGATCATGCGTCCTCCCCGAGCCGCGCCACCTGAACATCCCGGGAGAGCTGGTCGACCAGCAGCCGTTCGACGCCCCACAGGTACCGTTCGATGGCGTCGGGAGGCATGTACGTGGTGTCGGCGCACAACGACAGCAGGACCGAGCCGGGATGCCCGGGTGTGTCCCCCACTTGCGCGAAGAAGGTGACGCCGTCCTCGTCGGTGTCGTCCGCCCAGCGGAGTTCGGAGGCGGCCGGGGCGCCGGGTGTGGTCACCGGTGCGGAGTTCGTCCTGTAGTCGTTGAAGAAGGAGCGCAGCTCCGGATGCCCGCCCCTCTCCTCACCGAGTTCGGCGATGATGTCCCAGGCTTTGTCCGGATCGAACCTGCCGTGGCGGTACGCACGGATGGACGATTTCCAGGTCGCCTGGATCACGTCGGAGAACGCCGGGCCAGCCACCTCGATCAGCGCCGGAACGTCCTGCGTGAGGGTGCCCACGGCATGCCGCAACTCGGCCGGGATCCGGTTGCCCGCCACGAGCAGCAGCGCCACCTCCTGACGGCCGGTGACCGCGCCGAGCATCGTGGCCGCGGCGGCCAGGGCCACGGTCGAGCTGCCGACGCGGTAACGGGCGGCCAGGGTGTCCAGCGCGGCGGCGGCCACGTACGAGCCGAGGCCGGCCTGCCGGTAGCGAGGCGTCTGAGCGGGCCCGGCCGGCCGCGGGAAGTTGGCGCGGGGGAAGGCGCTCAGCGTGGAGCGGACGTGGGCCAGCGCGGCCGACTCCATCCGCCGCCCCGAGGCGGACTGCTCCGCGGCCGCCACGTCGAGCGGCTGGGCCGCCGGCGCGGGCTCGGGCGACGGGCCGCCCTCCGCCCGGCAGCGGAGCATGCGCTCCAGCTCCGCGGCGAGCAGCCGGGTGCTCTGCAGATCCGCCGCCAGATGGGTGACGCACACGACGACCGCGTACGGCACGCCGTCGCGCGCCGCCACGGCTGCGCGGAAGGGCGCGTCGGCGGCGTGGTCGAAGTCCGTGCCGCGGAGCCGCGCCGCCAGCGCGTCCACCTGTTCCTGGCCGGTTTCCGGATCGTCCAGGATGCCGACCAGGATCTCGCCGGAGGCGAGCACCCGCTGCGTGAGCCCGCCCTCATCGGTGAAGACGGTGCGGAGGGACTCGTGCCGCCCGACCAGCTCGGCCGTCGACTCCAGCACGTCGTCCAGGCCGATCCCCTCGGCGACCGCCAGCGGGCAGGCGACGTTGTACGGCGTGCCGTCCGGCATCTGGCGTAGGTCACGCCAGACCTGCCGCTGGCCCCACGTGGCCGGGCCCGTTTCCGCGCGAGTCCCGGTGAAGGGGACCTTGTGCCAGGTCAGATCGTTCATATCCCTTCCTCAGCCATGGCCGTCAGCCGGACTTCCAGGTAGATGTCGTTGAGCTCGGTTTCGGATTCCGGCGTGTGCGGGCCGGTGAACATCGGCCGGAGGTCGCCGTCTCGCGCCCTGGTCACCGCCGGCAACGTCGCCTCACCGGCGTCGCCCGCGGCGCCGTGCCCGTCCGTGAGGGCGTCCGCCCAGCTCTCGCTCCGGTCGACGGCCCGCAGGTCCCGGCCTCCCAGCCGCGCCACGGCCCGCGTCCGGTACGCGAGCGGCCCCGTCCCCTGCTCGATCGCGACGGCCATGGGCAACACCGCCCGCGGAGTCAGCCATTCGCAACCGAGCACGGCGAGGGTGGGCAGAGTGGTCTGCTCGCCGGTCACGCTCCAGTGGTCGAACGGCGGATCAGCGCCGGCGGCACCGCAGACCGGGCACGGCACCACCCGCATCACCACGTCGGGAGCGGGCGGGCGGATGACGCCGGGTGGCTGGTCGGGGGCGATGAGGCGGTTCAGCCGCGCCTCCCTGCGGGCCATCCGCGCCGCCACCGACCTCAGGTCCTCAACCGGCGACATCGGCGGTCCTCCTGACCGAGAAACCTTCCAGGCACGCCTCCGTCAGCGCGGCGCGGCCTTCATGGCCGAGCCGCGCACGGTCGGCGGGCCGCAGGCCGGACTCGACCCAGGTGGCCAGGGCCGGCCGGAGCCAGTCCGTGCGGCCGAACGCGAAGGTGTCCGCCCCGAGCAGGTATCCCGCCGCCCAGACCTCGGCCATCACACCCCGTCCCGGGACCACGCGCGGATCGATGCCGACCAGCGGCGCCCAGTCGTGCCAGTACCAGCCGTACTCGTGTCCCGCCGGCTCCTCGGTGTGCGGGCGGGTGAAGCGCAGGTAACAGCGCGAGCCGCGGAGCTCCACCACGTGCTCCCAGGGATCCGCCCGCTCGAACCTGGCCGCCAGCACCGCGTCCTGTGCGGGATCGCGCGCCCAGTGCGCCGCCGGCGGCGGGGTCCGGCCGGCGAACACGGTCGCGCGATACACGTCCTCGTGCGTGGTGAGGGATTCGACGGCCCCCTTCTCCACGAGGTGAGGGATGGTGGCCAGCATCGGCGACCGCCGCTCACGGCAGAACCGGGCGATCATCTCGTCGTCGTCGATCACCTCGTCGGGAATGGGCTCGAGATAGCGGGCCAGCTCACGCGCCTGGTCGGCGGGCATCAGGAGGGCGACGGCGGGAGCCCAGTCGGTGCGGGAGAGCGGGGCCCACGCGGCGCCCGCCGCCGCGGCCCGGCGTACGAGATAGGCGTTCTGCGGGCTGTTCCAGTCGGAGTAGAAGGCCACCACGTGCTGCGGCCTGGCCTCGACGGCGGCCATGACCTGCGCGGCGAAATCGTCGCAGAGCAGCGCGTCGTCCTGGATGACCAGATGGTGGGTGGCGCCCTCGCCCACGGCGGCCCACGCGCGCTTGGCCGTGCGCAGAGGGCTGCGGATGCCCGACGGGTCGGGATCGGTCACCACCCTGGCGACCAGCGGCAGGCAGGCTCGGACCAGGGAGCCCACCAGATGGGCGCGGGCCGGATGATGCATGATCGCGACGCTGACCTTCATCGTGCCCCCTCGGGGAACCGGCGGCGGACGAATTTGCGCGTGAGCAGTGGCACTACCAGCACACCTGCGGTGTTCAGAACGGCGAGCGTCCAGTAGAAGCCCTGGACGCCGACAGCCCCCGCGAACAGGGCTCCGGCGACGACGCCTCCGAGGAAGTACGGAACGTTCAGCAGGAGCGCGAGGACCCCGCCGCCGATCTGCTCGATGATCACGATGGCGGTGACCGTGATTCCCATGCACCCGTACGTGAGCCCGACGATGCCGAGGAAGAGCTCAGTCTGCGCGGCGACGTCGGGCGTCCCGGCGACCAGCGTGGCGAGCGGAGCGCGGGGCAGCCACACCGCGAGGGCCAGCACCGCGTAGGTCAGCCACGCCAGCCCCATGCCCGCCTTCAAGACCGGCAGCATCAGGTCGGGCCGATCGGCTCCGCGCAACCGGTTCATCGTGATCGCCGTCGCGGAGCCGATGGCGGTGGACGGTACGAGGATGAGTGTCTCCAGGGCCACGGCCACCGAGAACCCGGAAACGACATCGGGACCGAACGGTGCCACCACCCACATCAGGCCGAAGTTGCTCACCGCGATCACCAGGAACGAAATCGTGATCGGCCCGCCGGCACCGGCCAGGTGGGTGAGCACCTCTGGGCGCCAGGTGAACGTTTCCCTCGATCGCCATACGTCGGTCCTGGCCAGCGCGAGGAAGGCGTAGGCGAGCGCGGCGACGGCTCCGGCCGCCATGGCGATCGGCAGCGCGTACGTGCCGAGGCCGGTGCCGAACCCGAGGACGGCTACCGTGGCGATCTCCACACCGGCGCCCACCAGGACCACACCTGCCGCGCTGCGCGCGTGGCCGTACCCCCTGAGACTGGACGAGCACAAGGACACCGGCAACCACAACAGGTTGGCACAGCAAATCCAGCGGACGAAGGAGACGAAGTCCGCCGTGGAACCGACCGGTACTTCGAGCAGCGAGGCGATCCAAGGAGCGCCCGCGATGACGGCCAGAGCGACGACCCCCCACACCGCCCCTCCCACGACGGCCATGCTCGCCGCCGAGGGCAGCACGTCCTGGGGTCGTCCCCGGCCACGACTCAACGCGGCGGCGACCTGGTTGCTGATGTCCAAACCCATCTGCAAGGCGATGAAGAGAAAGGCGAGCGGCATGTAGAGCGATCTGAGGTAAAGCGCCTCCTCGTCCACGCGGCCCATGATGGCCAGGATGATGAGCGGCGTGACGACACCCACGATCTCGCCGTACAGGATCGGAAAAGCCAGGCGGGCGATCTCCGGGCGGCCCGCCCACGGCACGGACTCAGGCGGACGAACGACCTGCGCCACGATTTCCCCTTCCGGGTGAATGCAAAACACGCTGCATTTCGGCAACCATAGCCACGGCGGTGAACGGCGACCAGCTGACTGAACGGCTATGCCCGTTCAGGTCCTATTACCGGAATAGGGAACGGGTTAAGGTGCTGGGCATGCAGGAATCAATGGGCGTCGCGATAGTGGGATGTGGATATGTCGCCGACTACTATGCGACCACTCTCCCCAATCACCCGCAGCTCAAAGCGGTCGGCGCCTATGACCGGGATCCGGCGCGGGCCTCGGATTTCAGCCTCCACCACGGCATTCCCGTTTTCGCGTCCATGGCCGACCTGCTGGCCGACGAATCCGTCCGCATCGTGGTCAATCTCACCAACCCGCGAAGCCATGCCCACGTGACCAGGGCGGCTCTTGAGGCGGGCCGGCACGTCTATTCGGAAAAGCCTCTCGCCCTTTCCCTCCCCGAGGCGCGCGAGCTCGTGGAGCTGGCCGAGTCCCGCGGTCTGACCCTCGGCACCGGCCCGTGCACCCTGCTCGGGGAGACGGCTCAGACGGTGTGGCGCGCGCTACGCGACGGTGCCGTGGGGCGCCCCAGGCTGGTCTACGCCGAACTCGACGACGGGGCCATCCACCAGATGCCGTACTGGACGTGGACCAGTGCGTCCGGCGCGCCGTGGCCCTACCTGGACGAGTTCCGCGTGGGCCCGGCCCTGGAACACGCGGCGTACTACCTGAACTGGCTGACCGCCTTCTTCGGCCCGGTCACGGAGGTCACGTCGTTCTCGGCGCTGGTGGTCCCCGGCAAGGTGCCCGGCATGACCGGCTGTGACTTCGCTCCCGACTTCACGACCGCGGCCCTGCGCTTCACCTCGGGAGTGATCGCCAGGCTGACCTGCTCCACGCTGGCCCCCGAGGACCGTGCACTGCGGATCATCGGAGACGACGGCGTGCTGCACGTCGCCGAGTGCTGGGACTACGGCGCCGGTGTCACCTTGCGGACGCTGGTGCCCGCCGAGCGGCGCGAGTCGTCCGATCACTACCTTGAGCCGCCGGTGTCCTTCCCCCTGGTCCGGCCGGCCGACTACCACCACAGCTACAAGGAGTCGCCCGAGCAGGAGCCGCACGACATGGACTTCGCGCGGGGGGTGGCCGAAGTGGCCGACGCCGTCATCGAGCGCCGCGGGGCGCGCGTGTCAGCCCGGCAGGCCCTGCATGTTCTGGAGATCATCCTGGCGATGACGGAGTGCGGCACGACCACGATCGAGTCCACGTTCGAGCCCGTGACGCCCATGCCGTGGGCGGGCCTTCCGGCATGACGGCGCTCGGCTGGGGCGTGCTGGGGGCGGCTCGCATCGCGCGCTCGGACTTCCTTCCGGCGGTGGCGGCGTCCCCCTCGGCGCGCCTCGCCGCCGTCGGCGCCCGCGATCTCGGCAGGGCCGCGGAGATGGTCGAAGGCCATCCCGGCGCCCGGGCGTACGGCTCCTATGACGAGGTCCTGTCCGATCCGGCCGTCGACGCGATCTATGTGGCGCTGCCCAACTCCCTGCACACCGAGTGGACCGTGCGCGCGCTGGAAGCCGGCAAGCACGTGTTGTGCGAGAAGCCGATGGCGAGATCGTCGGCCGAGGTGCAGGAGATCGCGGCCGCTGCCGGCCCAGGCCGGCCGGTGGTGATGGAGGGGTTCATGTACCGCTTCCACCCCCAGTACGACACGCCCGCCTTCACGGCGCTCCTCGCCGAACTCGGCGAGATCACCACCGCACACGCGCACTTCTCCGTTCCACTCGAAATCCCGGACGACTTCCGCCTCTCCGCCGAGCTGGGCGGCGGAGCGTTCTGGGATCTCGGCTGCTACTGCGTGCACGCTCTGATGTGGCTGCTGGGTGACGTTACCGAGGCCCGCGGGACGTTCACCGGTCATCCGGACGTCGCGGGCTCCGCGTGGCTGCGCTTCGCATCAGGTGCGACGGGCACGGCGTCCTGGGGGTTCACCGGCACGTTCGCCGAACGGCTCCTGCTGGTGGGCACGGCCGGCGTCCTCGATCTGGAGCTCCCCTTCCTGGCGTCCGGCGCGGGCACCATCCGCCTCGCGACCGAGCACGGCGACCGGACGTGGACCCCCGCGGCGGGCAACCAGTTCCGCACGCAGGTGGACCACTTCAGCGCGGTGGTCAGGGGAGATGCGGACCTCCGCATCCCCCTCTCAGAAACCCTGCGCTGGGTGACCGTCGCGGAGAACCTGCGTTAGGGAAACAGCTCTCCGATCTGGCCGATCGCCTGCCTGCGCGAGGCACGTGCGTAGACGATCCTGTTTCCGCAGGTCAAAGGTAAGTGCGTGGAAGGCCGGCGTGTCGCCCGGAGACGCCTCTCGGCCGGCGCGGCCAGGCCCATGGCGCGGCGGTCGACTCGTGCGATCAGCCCGGAACCGGATGACCTGAGCAGCCACGTTACGGCATACCCGCGTTGTACCAAGGACATACCCGGGTTATACCAACGACTGCTAGAAATCATTTACTCCATTCGTTTCCTTGCTCAAGGAGTGGGATCGATGCGGAAACCGGCGATACTGGCTGCCGCTGGTGGCGGGCGCATACGTGTTGACGAGCCCTGCTCCGCGTTCGTGAAACCCGCCGGCTCAAGGACGGGGCGGAATTCCCGAAAGCAGCATGGCAACGGTCGCGGGTGTCGGTCCGCATACCCCAGGCACGCCGGCGACGTGCGTCGTCCGTATTTCTCGCAGCTGTTCGAGGCCTGCATTCGAGGGAAAACACATGTACGTATTGATGGAATGGCTCAACGCCTGCATGCGTGGTGGGCTGATCAGCAGGACGCAGCAGGAGGTCATCCTGCTGCTCGCCGCCGGATGGACCGATGAGGCCGTCGGCAACAAGCTGGACATCTCCTCGCGCACCGTCCAGCGGCACGTCTCCCGCACCATGACCCTCGTGGGTGCGCGCAGCCGGCTCGAACTCGGCATTCTGTTGTCCAGCCGCGCGCAGTCATGGGTGATGCGCAGGGCCCAGTCGAACCGGCAGTCGATCGCTCTGGAACCGGCGACCGGCTGAGGGCCTGCGGACAAGCGGCTCCCAGCACCCCGGGTTCGCAGCATCCTGGTTTCGCGGCATCCCGGGTTCGCGGCCGGGCCACTGCCCGCCGCACCGCCGTGAGGTGCCGCGCAGCTTCCGTGCGGCAGTGGCGATCAGCGCTCGACCTCGCCTCTGATGAACTTCTCGACGTAGTCGCGGGCCTGGTCGTCGGAGTACTGCTCGGGCGGCGACTTCATGAAGTAGGAGGACGCCGACAGGATGGGCCCGGCGATGCCCCGG
>NZ_SMKP01000453.1:0-687 GCF_004349015.1 Nonomuraea diastatica | reverse complement strand
GATTCCGTCCGGTCCGACTCGACTTCCTCGCCGCCCTCGACGAGCCCGCACTGCGGCAGGTCCTGCCATGCTCAGGCACCCGCGCGGGCGGGCACCGGCCCCCGCGGTGGGTGGTGACCCGCCTGCCTCGTTGCAGACGCCACCACCCCACCGCGGGATCACCTCATCAGTCCCAGGTGGGGTCGCGTCGCATAGCCCACACCTCCCTTCGAGACGGGTCCGAAGACGGCCGGTTCGGTCAGGACGCACTGGCCGGAGCCGACGCAGAAATCGCTGCCGGCTTCGATGCGCATCATGTCCTGCTCACCAGGCGACCGGGAGTTCGTGAACGCCGTGGATGACGGCGTCGTTCTTGAACGGCAGGTGCTCGGCCGGTGCGGCGAGCCGCAGGGTGGGGATGCGGCGGAACAGCGTGTCGAATGCCGGTCGGCTGCGAGCGTGTCGTCGATGAAGTGGTCGACGATGTCCTGGATCCGCGGGCGCAGCGCGGCCAGCCGCCGCACGGTGAACTCGCTGACCACCGGGCGGCGGGCCGCGGAGTGTTCTGCGCCGTCCATGCCGCCGTTCGTAGGCGGCGGGCGGGGTGAACGGGCAGCCACGCTTGACCGGCAGTTCCGGGTCGGTGCGTTCACCGGTAACGCTGCTCGGCATGAAGGGCCTCCTGGTAGGGGATCGGGCTGGATCTGT
>NZ_SMKP01000452.1:0-706 GCF_004349015.1 Nonomuraea diastatica | reverse complement strand
ACCTCGAAAGCGAACAACGCAGGCTGCGTCATCCCCGTCTCGCCCAGCACACCCTCAGGATCGGAGAACATCACCTCACGCAAAGGATGCGGCAACAACGGGTCGAGCACCCGGCAGATCTCGTCCAGCTCAGCGCCGAACACGGGGAACGCCTCGGCCAGCTCCCGGCCCATACCGACCCGCTGACTACCCTGACCGGCGAACAGCAGCGAGACCTTCCCGCCGGAACCGCTCCCCGAGATCACCCCGGAGGGGTCCTCAGCCAGCGCCGCCAGCCCGGCCAGCAGTTCGTCGCGGTCGGCGCCCACGACGACCGCGCGGTGCTCCAGCACGCTGCGGCCGCCGGCCAGCGTCCAGGCGATCCCGGCCGGGTCGTGCTCGGGGCGTTCCGCCACCCACGAGGCGAGCCGCCGGGCCTGCCCGGCCAGCGCCTCGGGACTCTTGGCCGAGATGAGCCAGGGCAGCACCGGCAGAGCCCCGTCGTCGCCCGTGGTTTCCTCGGTCTCGTCGCCCTGTTCGATGATCACGTGGGCATTGGTGCCGCTCACTCCGAAGGAGGAGACGGCGGCGCGGCGCGGACGATCCAGCTCGTCCCAGGAACGGGCCTCGGTCAGCAACTCCACCGCACCCGCCGACCAGTCCACGTGCGGCGACGGCTCATCCACGTGCAACGTGCGCGGCAACCTCCCATGCCGCAACGCCATGA
>NZ_SMKP01000451.1:0-720 GCF_004349015.1 Nonomuraea diastatica | reverse complement strand
CGCCATAGGTCATCCCCCGGCCCTCGTGAACCACCGCGACCGCATCCGGAGACTCCTCGATCCGCGCCCACACCCACGCATCAACCGTCGCCACACCCGGCGACGGCACCTCGACCTGCGGATTGAACTCCGAAAGGACCCGGCAGCGTTCCGGCAGCGGAAGGACGTCCACGCCGTCAAGGGATCGGTCGGTGGCGAGGAGTTCGGTGACGGCCTGGTCGAGAAGGGCGCACACTTGGGCCGGGTCCATCGGTGCCTGAGTCTGAGCGCTGACCCGGAAGCCCTCTCCGAGGTCGTCGACCATGACGACGACGGGATAGTTGGTGCGCTCCTCGCTGGCCAGGACTTCGATGCCGGGCCAGACTTCGGCCAGGTCCAGGTTCAGCGGCGCGAGGTCGGCGCTGTGCCGGTAGTTCAGCAGGCTGGTGAACAGTGGCGAGCCAGACGGCATGCCACTGCACCGCTGCGCCAGGCTCAGCGAGGCGTGCTCATGCCGGAGAAGACCGGTCAGCAGCCGATGCGTCTCCCGGATGCCGTCGCCGATGGTCCCGGCGGTGGGCCGGACCCGGACCGGCAGGGTGTTGATGAACAATCCCACGCCGCGGTCGGCACCGGAGCCGCCGTGCATCCGCCCGAACAGCACCGTACCGAACACCACGTCGTCGCGACCGGTCAGCCGGGCCAGCACCAGCGCCCAGGCCAGGTGGAACAGCGACGCCG
>NZ_SMKP01000450.1:0-744 GCF_004349015.1 Nonomuraea diastatica | reverse complement strand
GTCGTGCGGAGTTGCGGGAGTTCTGCCGTCTGGCTCTGCCGGAGTACATGATTCCCGCGGCGTTCGTGGCGTTGCCGGAGTTCCCGCTGGACCCGAACGGCAAGGTGCACCGCGCCGCCCTGCCCGCGCCGTCGTGGGAGGGCGAGGCCGCCGAGTACGTTCCGCCGCGCACGCCCGTCGAGACCGCCCTGGCCGGGATCTGGTCCGAGGTGCTCGGCGTCGACGCGCCCGGCGTGCACGACGACTTCTTCGACCTCGGCGGCCACTCCCTGCTGGCCACCAAGGTGCTGTCCGTGCTGCGGCAGCGGATGGAGGCCGACCTGCCGGTCAGGGTGATCTTCGAGCATCCCACGATCGCCGAGCTGGCTCCGGCCGTGGAGCAGGCGGCCCGTACCGGTTCCTCGGCCATCCCCCGGCGGCCGGCCGGAACCCCGGCGCCGCTCACGTACAACCAGGCCGGACTGTGGTTCACCGACCGGCTCGCCCCCGACACGGCCGAGTACGTCATCCCGATGGCGTTGCGCATCGGCGGCCCGCTCCAGCACGAGGCGTTGCGCGTAGCCATCGAGGCCGTGACGCACCGCCACGAGGCGCTGCGGGCGCGGATCGTCGAGCAGGACGGCGTGCCGGTGCAGGTGGTGGATCCGGCGGGCGCGTTCGAGCTGCCCGTGGTGCCGGTGGGCGACGTGGAGGAGTTTCTCGCCGAGCACGCGCGGCGGCCGATCGACCTGGCCACCGGCCCCG
>NZ_SMKP01000449.1:0-750 GCF_004349015.1 Nonomuraea diastatica | reverse complement strand
CATCCCCGGCACCCCGCTGGGGGATCAACACTTCACATTCTTGCAGCTCAAGAGCATCACCCACGCTGGAGCAGTGGTGGGTTACTGACGTGCGCCTACCGAACGGTCTTAATTTCCGACCAGATCGAAGAACAAGTTCAACAAGTGTGCGTCAAACGCCCTTCAGAACACGATCAAGTGCCGCCCGGCCTGCAGGTCCCCAGTGCGGCTTGCCGCCGGGAAGGCCCCGATCTCCGTTCTGCCCCATGAGCATCAGGAAGAGGCTCTTCATAGCGGCCAGCCCGCGGGCGCGCCGGATCGCCGCCTCGTCCGCGTGCGCGTACATGTCGAAGAACCGTGCGGCCGTGCCCGCGGGGAGCAGCACCCATGCGGCGGCGAGGTCCCACGCCGGATCGCCGGCGAACAGGTCACCGAAGTCGATGATGCCCGAGAGCGTTCCGTCCGAGACGACGACGTTCGCGGGATGGAGGTCGCCGTGCACCCACACCGGCGGGCCCTCCCACGCGTGGGCCGCAACGGCGTCGTCCCAGACGGCCCGGACGCCGGCAGCGATGTCGTCGGGGGCAACGGCCTGGAAGAAGTCCTCGAAGCCGTCCGTGCAGTTCCTGGGATGGGCGCCGCGGTCCGTAGTGATCGGCGCCTCGGCGGGCGCCTCCACATGGAGCGCCTGGAGGAAAGCCGCCAGCGTGTCGGCCGCGTGGGCGCCGCGGCTGATCGTGCCGTGGTCCAGCGGTTCGCCGGGAACCCACG